>NZ_SMTB01000030.1:0-28510 GCF_006864105.1 Acinetobacter sp. RF14B
CTGGCCAACAAAGATGCCAACCGGGCCAGCTATTATCCATCGATCAGCTTGACCGGCAGTCTAAGTACAGGGGTAGGCGTAGGGAGTAGCAGCTCACTCTCCAGCGCCCTGAAAAATCCGGTTGCCACTTTGGGTGCCGGTCTGACTCTGCCGTTTCTGCAATGGAATGACATGAAACGTGATTTACAGGTCAATGAACTGGAATATGAAAAAGCGATTCTGCAATACCGTCAAACCCTGTATGAGGCTTTTGCCGATGTGGAAAATGCCCTGTCCAATCGTACTGAGCTGACCAAACAGGTCGCGTTACAACAACGTAATGTCGAACTGGCAGAACGTACAGAACGTCTGACGGAAGTGCGTTATCGAAATGGAGCAGTGGCCTTAAAGAATCTGCTAGATGCACAAGAAACCACACGCAATGCGCGCCTGTCTTTGGTACAGACCCGACAAAGCCAATACAATGCTTATGTAACCTTGATGCAAGCTTTAGGTGGCAGCCCGATCAGGCAAATACCTTAAAGAAGCATTTTTTCTATAAAAAACCGCTGTTCAGATAGCGGTTTTTTTGCGTTGCTTAGCCGACATGCAGATAGGCATTAATATGCTTGAGCAGCTCACTTGAAGGCTGATGTCCCAACAGGCTGGCTTTTTCCAGCCATTCGCGTGCCGTGGCAATATCACGCTCCACACCAATTCCTTTGGTATATAAACGTCCTAGATGACCATAAGCATCTGCATTTACCTGCGCCGCGGCCTGACGATAATAATCCATAGCCTGATCCAAATCCGGGGTGACTCCTACTCCCTGCTCCATCGCCTCTCCCAGCGCATTCAACGCCAAGGCATTGTGCTGGCTGGCAGCCTGCTGAAGATACTTCAGTCCTGTGGCCAGATCTTGCTCCACCATCTTGCCTTTCAGATACATCAAGCCCAATTCTGCCTGAGCTTGTACATGACCCAGCTGAGCGGCCTGATGGAGATAACGTTTGGCCAATTCGTCATGGAGCTCAAAGACCGGATGAAGCTCCGAATAGGCCTGATACAGAAACCAGGCGGCTTCCGCAGAACCTTGGGCAACCGCCTGATTCAGATATTGCACAGCCTTTTCTCGTGTCGGAAGCGGATATTCCGGCTGGCTATAAAAACGTCCGACCATATAAACCAAGCTCGCTTCTGATTCAGCCTTGAGCTGCTCCTGCTGGGCAACTGCTTGAATCATCCGGGTGGCTCTGGCGGTATCTTTGGCAACACCGACTCCATTTAAATAGCAGAGTGCCTGCCCCATCTGGTTAAAATTATCATCAGGCTTCATTGCTGCTGCACTTTGATAAAGCCGGAAAGCTTTTTCCGGCTCATGGGCAACTAGATAAGATTCAAAATATAGTGCCGCAATCAGATTAAGTGCCTGCGGATGCTGGCTCTGGCCTGCTTCAGACCAGTAACGAAAAGCCATGGTCTGATTTTTATCGACATACCAGCCATGAAAATAGGCCAGACCGATTAAGGTTTTAGCCTGGGCATCTGTATGTTCTCTGGACTGCTGCAACAGATGCTGAAACACCCGTTGACGCTGGTCAGTATCAATCCAGCCCAATAAAACACCAGCATAATAATCATACAACCTGCTCTGGTCGCCTAAATGAATACAGCGCTTAATAAAATACAGCGCCTGTTTGCGGTCCTGCGGTAAAATTTTGCCGCGCGCATACGCATCAGCAATCTGCTGATTGGCCATCAGATGATCCTGCTGTGCGGCCAGAAACAGGTAATGCATGCCTAAACTTAGGTCCTGCTGAGCACCCTCCGCCAGATAGTGCTGTGCCAGCTGATACTGTGAATTGGCATGACCCTGCCTGGCATGTTGAACCAAAAGTTGCAGCCGTTGCTGTTCTGCTGCGCCATGGTCAGTTTCAGTCAGCTCGCTCATACGATACTGGGCATCCAGATGACCACGAGCCACCGCATGCCGATACCAGTACAAGGCTTTTTCAGGATCATTCACATGCTGAGGATGACCATCGTACATTTGGCCCAAATGATAGGCAGCTTCTTCACTTCCCAAACTGAAAGCTTTTTCCAACAAGCTGATGGCTTTTTCTGAATTCTGCTCACGCCCCTGCGCCTTTAAATGCATCAAGGCCATACCGACATAGGCCTGCGGCCATTCCTGCTGCTGTGCCAGGCTCTGATAAATCTGATAGGCACGTTCATGGTCCGGATGATCAGAATCAGCAGCTAAACGTGCCGCATGCTTGAGCTGGGCGTCCATCTGCTCAATCCATAAATCATGCTGCACAGCCTTGGCCTGATCACGTTGGACCGGATCAGGACGCTTCCACATCCAGAAGGCTAAAGCAGCAATCCCCAAAATCAGCACTAGCAAAAACCACATAGTTGCTCCAAGACATTGTTTTTGTTATGTGTATAAAATCATTATTGTAAATTTAACATAAACTACAGCCTAGGCTCTGTGTTTTTTAAGTGGCCTAATCAGGCTTTACTGCGCTTCGCATCAAGTTTTTTCAGTACTTCTGAGACGGCGATCATGGCAAAGCTGGAGGTCACCACAACAGCTGAGCCATAACCCCCACAGCGCAGACCAGCACTGGCACATACCTCGGCACCTGAGAATGGATTATCAATTGAATAGACACAGGTGATGCCAAATTTTTCTTTAGGCTTTTTACAGATACCTTTGGCACGTAATTGGGTACGTAATTTGGCCAGCATCGGATCCTGTTCGGTCCTGGACAAATCAGCCACGCGAATTTTTAAAGGATCTAATTTCCCGCCGGCACCGCCAGAAACAATTAAAGGTAGCTTGTTAAAACGGCAATGCAGCATCAGCGCCAATTTGGCTTTGACGTCATCAATACAGTCCAGAATGATATCAGGCTGTCCAGCCAGCAGCTCTTTCACATTTTCAGCTGTGAGGTAGTCATCAATCAGATTCACCTTGATACGGGGATTAATGGCCCGGCAACGCTCCGCCATAATTTCAATTTTCTCACAGCCCAAGGTGGTGGTCATGGCCGGTAACTGACGGTTGATATTCGATGCTGCAACCACATCCATGTCGACCAGGGTCAGCTCGCCAATCCCGGTTCGTGCAAGTGCTTCAACCGCCCACGAACCCACCCCGCCAATACCAATAACCATCACATGACTATTTTCATAATGATGAAAGCTGTCCTCGCCATAAATCTTGGCCACACCGGCAAAACGGCGTTCATATTCATCATCTTGAAGCAGATCAGTCATAGGTCATCTATAGCAATAAAAATACTCGATCATTTTAGCAAAATCCGCTTTTTTTTACTGCCATTAAATGTTCAATCCATTTCAACGATCATCAGCTCTGATGAGCACGCCAACCTGCCCACAACAAATGAAATATCAGCAACCCATTAAGCAGCTGTCATCTAGCTAAAGAGGGTGAAAGGTCATGCTATTTATCACCTTCTGGGTTGGAAGCTTCTGTGCAACCTGCTTTATTTTTATTTTCTGCCTCGCCCCAAACACACAACCCCATTCTCACAGTAGTCTCATTCGCTTAGGATGATTTGGCTTTGTCATCTTCGCCATAATGAACACAGCCTCATCTGATTGGGTTATTGCTCCTGTGGGTTTGTTTTGATCGCATTGAATATTTTCACTCTAGAAAAAACGCGCTCAACAAAATAAAAAAAGAGGCTTAAGCCTCTTTTCATGTCACTTGAACTTAGTCTTTATTCATAATGAAAAAATATTCACGGTAATATTTCAGTTCGGCAATCGAATCACGAATGTCATCCATCGCCAGATGCGAGGCATTTTTCTTAAGACCGCTCATGATTTCAGGACGCCAGCGTTTGGCCAGCTCCTTGACTGAAGAGACATCCAGATTACGGTAATGAAAATACTGTTCCAGCTCCGGCATCAGACGGTGCAGGAAACGCCGGTCCTGACAGATCGAGTTCCCACACATTGGTGATACTTTCGGATTCACCCATTTTTTCAAGAATTCAATGGTTTCCCGCTCGGCATCCTGCGCCTTTAATTTACTGCGGCGCACACGTTCAATCAGACCGGACTGGCCATGTTGACGGGTATTCCATTCATCCATCGCATTCAAGATACGATCTGACTGATGCACAACCAGCACAGGACCCTCAGCAAGAATATTCAGGTTATCATCCGTCACAATGGTGGCGATTTCAATAATCTGATCATTGTCAGTGTCCAGACCTGTCATTTCCAGGTCAATCCAAATCAGGCGGCTATCCGGTGTGCTGCTCATAAATTGTGTGATCTAATCAGTTTAAAAATAATATAGTAGCAAATTTCCTGCGACTTGGCTGTATTCACCCTCGGCTTCATGCTATTTTTGCCTTCTCGCACCCATGGTTTTTTAGGAATTGAATGGCTTTAATCCGTAAGCGTCGTTTGACCGAACAACAGCAGCGCCGTATTCAGAAACAGCAGAAAACGCGTCAGGAAGATCTTGATACCTCCCAGGACCTGGAAGGCTTAGTGGTACAGCATTATGGCCGCCAGCTCGAAGTTCAGACCTTGTCGGTACCTGAGCCGCATCCTGAAAAACCTGTGGTCGCCGATGGTGAGCCGGAACCGTTCTGGAAACCCATTGAACCAGACAGTGTCTGGCGCTGTCATACCCGGACCAACCTCGAACTTTTGGTTACCGGCGACCGGGTAAAATGGCAAGCCGATCCGAATACTGGTCTCGGAATTATCACCGCGATTCATCCGCGTAAATCCTTATTGACCCGTCCTGACCGTTATCACAAGGTCAAACCGGTGGCAGCCAATATTTCCCTGATTGTCATTATATTTGCACCGCTGCCTGAACCTGCCCCGGGTTTAATCGACCGCTATCTGGTCGCCTGTGCCGACGCTCAAATTCCGGCATTACTGGTGTTGAATAAGTCCGACCTACTTAAAGAGCAGGACCCTATTCTGGAACTATTGAATGAATACAAAGATTTAGGCTATGAAGTGATGCAGACCCAGTCGGATGGAGACCTATCTGCATTAACCGCCCGCTTGAATGATGAGACCGTCGCCTTTGTCGGTCAGTCTGGTGTGGGTAAAAGCACTTTAATCAATGCCATCGTACCGGATGCGGCACAAAAGACCAATGTGATTTCTGAAAACTCAGCGCTGGGGCAACACACCACGACCTCGACTCGCCTGATTCCTTTTGGTGAAAATGCAGCCCTGATTGACTCACCGGGAATCCGTGAATTTGGTTTATGGCATCTGCCTTTGGAAAAGATCCCCAGCGGCTTTCCAGAAATTGAAAATCTGCTTGGTCACTGCCAGTTCCGGAACTGTACCCATAAACACGAAAAGCAGTGTGCCCTGCGTAAAGCAGCAGCAGATGGTGAAATTTTGCCCCGCCGACTAGAAAGCTATCTGCGTTTAATTGATGAAATCACGGAAGCACAGCAAAAAAATTAATTTTCTTAAGCCTTAGCCCTTGAAGCGGTGATTTTGATCACCATATTTATGAGCTATACTCTTGGCAATTTCAAAATTGTAATTAGGTGGATTGTGGAACGTTGGTTCGAGTTTATGGGGAATCACCCCTTCTTGTTTGGAACACTCGCGGTACTCGTGGTTTTATTCTTCATTATCGAAGGTCAACGTAACGGTCGTAAAATTTCCCCGCAATCGCTGGGCATTTTAGTCAAAGCCAAAAATGCCATGCTGATTGATTTACGTGATGGCAAAGATTTTCGCGAAGGCCACATCAGTGGGAGCCGCAACATTCCCTATAGCCAAATTACAAAACATCTTGATGAGTTAAAAACATCTGATCGCCCGCTGGTGTTCATTTGTAATCTTGGGCAGGTTGCAGGTTCTGCACTCCAGCAGGTCGGTCATGCAGATGCTTATCGTCTTGATGGCGGAATCAGCAACTGGAAAGCTCAAGGTTTACCTCTAATTAAAAGCAAATAATCTGCGAACAGGAGATTGACCATGGCTGAAGTCACTATTTATTCGACAACTGTATGTCCGTATTGTGTCCGTGCAAAACAGCTCCTTGAGCGCAAAGGCGTTGCATACAAAGAAATCAATTTGTCGAATGAAGCACCTGAAGTACGTATTGAATTGATGCAGCGCACCAATCACCGTACCGTGCCACAAATTTTTATCAATGAACAATTCATCGGCGGTTTTGACCAGCTTTATGCGTTAGAGCGTGAAGGCAAACTTGACGATTTACTGGCTTAATTTACTAAAATCATTATTTCATATTAAGGATTAAAGAATGAGTGAAGAACAACAAGCTCAACCACAACTGGCATTAGAGCGCATTTACACTAAAGATATTTCTTTTGAAGTTCCTGGGGCGCAAGTTTTTACCAAGCAATGGCAACCTGAGTTAAATATCAATCTGTCTTCTTCAGCAGAAAAAATTGATCCGACTCATTTTGAAGTGGCTTTAAAAGTGGTCGTTCAAGCCAATAATGAGGGCGAGACTGCGTTTATCGTTGATGTGACTCAAGCCGGTATTTTTCTGGTCGATGGCGTTGAAGAAGAACGTTTACCTTATATTCTAGGTGCTTACTGCCCGAACATTTTGTTCCCCTTCCTTCGTGAAGCCGTGAATGACATGGTTACCAAAGGTAGCTTCCCGCAGTTACTGCTCACTCCTATCAACTTCGATGCTGAATTTGAAGCCAACTTGCAACGCGCGCAAGCGACTGCGGTTGAAGGTCAAGCTTAATCGCTTTTCCCGGATATTAAAAAAGACCGCTTGTGCGGTCTTTTTTATTTCTTTTTTCCCTCTCCTTTTAGGAGATGAGAAACATTGTGTCGCAAAGGGAGAGGTAAATTAATTATTTAAAATTCTAGAACCCTTCTCTCTAACTCTCTCTCAAAGGGAGAGAGAATTTAATGCATTTTACTCAGCATCCAGCATCAATTCTGCGCTCATACCAACGGTATTAAAACCGGCATCCACATACAAGATTTCACCCGTAATTCCTGAAGCCCATGGAGAACACAGGAATAAGGCCGCATTACCCACTTCTTCAATGGTAACGTTACGTTTTAGCGGTGCCACTTTTTCATTCAGATCCAGCATTTTACGGAAAGACTTGATACCTGAAGCTGCCAGTGTACGGATTGGACCGGCAGAGATTGCATTTACACGAATACCTTCTTTGCCCAGGCTTGATGCCAGATAGCGTACACCTGCCTCTAAAGACGCTTTGGCCATCCCCATTACGTTATAGTTTGGCATCACGCGCTCAGAACCTTGATAAGTCAGAGTCAGCAGACAACCCTGGCGTGCTGCCAATAACGGCTTTGCAGCACGCGCCATGGCTACAAAACTATACGCACTGATGTCATGAGCAACATTAAAACCTTCACGGTCTGTCACCTGGGTAAAGTCACCATCCAGAGTATGGGCAGGTGCAAAACCGATAGAGTGAACCACACCATCAAGACCGTCCCAATGCTTTGCCAGTTCAGCAAAGGTGCCTTCAATTTCAGCATCTACGGCCACATCACAAGGAAACACTAGTTCAGAACCAAATTGTGCGGCAAAGTCATCAACACGTTTTTTCAGTTTTTCATTTGGATAGGTAAAAGCAAGTTCTGCACCTTCACGATGTAAGGCTTGAGCAATACCAAAAGCAATTGATAATTTACTTGCAATACCTGCGATCAAAAAGCGTTTACCCGCCAAAAGTCCTTGTGCCATGTGAATCTCACTCAAAATAATTTAGAAGCATAATGCCAAGTCTCTGGCATTTTAGAAATTGCATAATGCATCTTTTTTTAGACCTGATGAAAGGAAGTCAAATTTCCGGCTGGTTCAAACCCTTACACTAGAGCGCTAAATGCAAGGCTTGATGGCTATTTTTCCACAGCTGTTCAGCCAGCTGCTCTTGATCCATAGCTAAGCTTTGCGCCAGTCCTTGCAGTACATAAGGTAAATTGGCCGGGGTATTGCGGGTTCGATGCTGCGTAGAAATTTGACAGCATAAGGGTGTCATATCGGGACAGTCGGTTTCCAAAACAAGGTGTTCAGGACCAATTTCCTGAACTACGGCATGGAGTTTTTTAGCATTGGGATTGGTAATCTGCCCGGTCACCCCAATTTTAAACCCCAGTTTAATAAAGGCCTTGGCTTCCTCTATGCCGCCACTAAAAGCATGGGCAATACCGCCCAAACGGAATTGCTGCCGTTTTAAGATCGCCAGAGTTTCTGCATGGGACTTTCGGATATGCAGTAATACCGGCTTGTCAAACTGCTGTGCCAATTCAAGTTGCGCTACAAAAAAATGCTGCTGCTTCTGAAAAATTGCGTCCTGCTTGTGCTGCTTTAAAAAGGTATCGAGGCCAATTTCTCCAATTGCTACACAATCTTCAGTGCTGAGCAACGCTTCTAAATCTGCCAAATGTGAACTTTGATGCTGCTCAATATAAAATGGATGCAGCCCAGGAGCCAGATAACTCCGCGGCGCATCCCGCAATTGATTGAGAAAGCGCTGGCTGTGCAGCAAGTCCTGAAATCTGGACTGGACAAAGCCGATCAAAATTAACCGCTCTACCCCCATCGCTTTGGCGGCATAGGCCAACTGTTCCCGATCCGAATCAAAGTCGGGAACATCAAAATGGGTATGGGTATCAAACAGCGAATAAGACATTAAGACTGGGCTTTACTGTCACGGGCCGCACTGGCCGCTTGCTCATTTTCGACTTCAGCCTGTGGTAAATAGGCTGTTTTCAAGACCGTTTGTAATTGATCATAAGGAATGGTTAAGCGCGGCAATCCCACCACATACGGACCAATTTCGTATTCTCCATATTGCAGAATCAAACCTTGAGTCGATAAATAGAAATTATCCGATAACTTAAATTTCCATGCCTGTTCATATTCCTCAACATTGCTGGCCAGTTCAGAATCAATGACCCACTGTTTAAAGGCTTCGTGGGCTTTCTTTTCCAGAGCAGCCTTTTGATTAGGCGCTAAAATATCCTGCAATTCGACAATTTTTTTCTTTTCCAGATCAAAGTTATAGTAGCGCTGCGAAGAGGAACCGTGCGCCCCGCCCAAATAACTGCTGGAATTTAACACCACGGTTGCCAAAGGCTGATTGGCATTCAGAATTTTCGGTTTAATCATCAGGCTAATTTGATGACTGGAACCTAAGTCTTTCAGTTCCTTATCTAAAGATAAAAATGTTTCTACATACGGAGTAACCTGTTTTTCCAGTTGCTGTTTTGGAGTTTCAATGGCAACCGAGGCGGCCGGCTCATCTGCCTGAACTGGACTGGAGGCTGCTGACTCTTCCGCACTTACTGCCGGCGGATTGGTCTTCAACGACTTGGCGGAAATATCCAGAGTCTGATCCAGACGTTTTAAAATTTGCTGATCAATAAATTCATCAATAAAAGGCTGGTTACTGGAAAGACGCTCGATGTTCATTTCAGGGCAATTATTCCCCTTACATTCTGGTAGATTTAAAGTTAATTTTTCTACATCCCCAGCCAGTTTTAATACCTCAGCCTGAGCCATAGTCTGTGATTGAGTTACTTTATCCTCTTGAGGTTCAGTATTTTTAGGCTGGCATGCTGTTAGTGCCATTGCTGCTGCAAGAAGACTGAGGCTAAAGATGGTTTTATTTTTAAGCATAATGCGACCTATAACTTAAACTGGTTAAATGAACTTCGACTCAATATCGGTATTTTACGACGTCTGATTAAAACATATGCTGATAAGCCTCAGCTTTCAATATCTGTTGCGTTTGTTCTTTGCTTAAATAAATATCCAGCTGATTGCCATCTTGTACAGTTTCATGGGTACGATAATGCAAACCTATACCCTCTTGATCAAAGAACCAGTCTGCCTGTCCCCAATACAATTTTTTGGGTGCCTGCTGTTTGACTTCAGCCTTTTGCTCTTGTAACCACTTTTGATACGCTTGTTGCACAATGTCATTCATAGCCACTTGCTGTTTGGGTTCAAGAATATCCAGCACAGTGACCGTTTTCTGTTTTTTACGATCTGCCACAAAGAAGTAATAACGTTCTTTAATGCTCACGCCTTCCTGTTTTGTATCTACTCCCAACTGCATCAGGACATATTGATTACGCTGATAGGCAATTCGGGTATACATCGACAACTCATAGGCTTTATTACTGGAAAATTCAGCCTGCCAAGCATCCGATTTTTTTACATAGGCATTGATAGCCTGCTGTAAGCTCATATCCTGTTTAAGCCCAATCTGGTCCTGAATCACCTTCGCCTGACTTTTGGCAATCCATTGATTTAACCAGGCATCTTCGGTATGGACGGTTTGAATAGCCAGATTAATACAATGCTGGGTTTCGCAAAAAGGCAAAGCGATGTTTGCGTCTTGCTCCTGAATGTTTAAGTACGGTAAAACCTCAGCTTTTTCGGTCGCAGCAGCCGATTTTGCAAACTGTTCGTGCGAATCGGATTGTTGTTTTTTAGTATCACAGGCACTCAGTATCAGACCAATCGTAATGATTGATGCAGCCCCTATTTTCCCCTGTATGCCCATCACTCTTTCTTCTCAAATAGCTCATTTATCTTAATGATTCTACATAATAAAACAGCTTCATAAAGAAGCTGTTTTATTTTTGCTGCGTTTAATGTTCACGTGTCGCCTTGAACTGAATATCCGGATAACGCTCTTGCATCAACTGCAAGTTCACCCGACTAGGTGCCAGATAAGTTAAATGTCCACCGCCATCGAGGGACAATTGATCATGGGCTTTTTTCTTGAATTCATTGAATTTCTTTTCATCATCGCAAGAAACCCAACGTACGGTATTAATATTTACCGGCTCATACACACAGTCCACCTTATATTCTTCTTTCAGACGATAAGCTACTACATCAAACTGCAAGACACCGACTGCGCCCACAATCAAATCATTATTGATTTGTGGCATAAACACCTGAGTTGCCCCTTCTTCGGAAAGCTCTTTTAGACCTTTTTGCAGCTGCTTCGACTTCAAAGGATCTTTTAAACGCACACGACGGAACATTTCAGGTGCGAAATGTGGAATACCGGTGAAGCGTAAATTTTCACCTGAAGTAAAGGTATCGCCGATCTGAATAGTTCCATGGTTGTGTAAACCAATGATATCCCCAGGCCATGCCTCTTCCAGCTGTTCACGCTCCCCGGCCAAGAAGGTCAATGCATCACTGATCCGTACATCTTTACCCAGACGGACGTGATTCATTTTCAAGCCTTTTTCATAGCGTCCTGAACAGATCCGCATGAAGGCAATACGGTCACGGTGTTTCGGGTCCATATTGGCCTGAATTTTAAATACAAATCCACTAAAGCCTTCTTCAGTCGCTTCTACAACTCGCTCATGGGTAGGATGGGCCTTAGGTGGCGGTGCCCATTGAATAAAAGTATTCAATACATGGTCTACCGCGAAATTACCCAATGCTGTACCAAAAAGCACGGGGGTTTGTCGGCCAGCCAAAAACTCCTCATGGTCTAATGGATCATTGGCCATTTGCACCAGCTCCAAGGACTCTTCAAAGGCCGCAAAGGCAAGCTTACCCACTTTTTCACGCAAATCGGCATGGTCATAACCATCACGGATTTCAATATCGGTAATGGTCGAGCCAAAACCGGCCTTGTAAACATAAAATTTATCTTCAAGGATGTTATACACCCCGGCAAAATCACGCCCTGTGCCCATTGGCCAGGTAATCGGCACACAGCGAATTTTCAGGACACTTTCAATTTCATCCAGTAACTCTAAGGGTTCACGGATTTCACGGTCCATTTTGTTGACGAACGAAATGATTGGCGTGTCGCGCATACGACACACTTCCATCAATTTAATGGTTCGTTCTTCGACTCCTTTTGCCCCATCAATTACCATCAATGCCGAGTCAACTGCCGTTAAGGTACGATAGGTATCTTCCGAGAAATCTTCGTGTCCCGGTGTATCCAGCAGATTAATTACATGATTTTTATAAGGGAACTGCATCACAGAAGTGGTAATGGAAATACCGCGTTCTTTTTCCATTTCCATCCAGTCAGACGTTGCACCGCGATCTGACTTACGGCTTTTTACCATCCCGGCAACTTGAATCGCCTTACCCCATAACAGCAGCTTTTCCGTCATGGTGGTTTTACCCGCATCGGGGTGGGAAATAATCGCGAAGGTTCTGCGGGCCGCGACTTCTTTAGCGAGTTGATCTTTAAACATAGGGAATCTTCAATATGTACACAGTTTTGCACACACTTATAATGCGTGCCCAGACCGTGAAGTAATAACTTAAAATTGGCGTAATTATATATGAATGCTTAACCCGCATCCATGACTCAAACCAAGTTGAGTGAAATAGACATTTATTCAGGCGCATAAACTTTGGAGATAAGACGTTTAGGCTCTATTTAAAGTCGCTAAGATTCGTAAATTAAAGTAGAAAATGATGCAGGATTTTATCTACTGAATTTCCATCATCTTGAGATATTTTTTATATAGTCTTCTGATCTATGAGTTCTCACTAAAATTCAGTGATCCCGCTTGATCAAGCTAAAAGCCCCCTTACCAATCGCTTCAAAAAAGCTAAAGGAACGCCCTGCCTCAGCACAACGCTCCTTTTAGATAATTAACTGCAAATAGTGTCGAGTTTGAACATTAACCGCTAATAATCTGGCTATGAATTAAATTGTGTAAATCTGATGCAGACTTACTGTCAAGGATTAACAAATCTGCCCAATCAGGTACTATGCCGCCATTTACAGTAGCATCATCAGGATCGATTTTTAGCACCGCCTTGCCATTTTCATCACCGTCAGTTTTACTGTATTCAGCAAGATTGGATTAATCCGCAAATCAAGTATTGAAGAAATCAGCGTCACCTTCAACTTGATCATTGGCTGCATCATCAGCCACCCCATTAGCCAGCCTGCGCGATGGCGCTAATTAGCCGAATCCTCCGGCTTTCCTGGCTGCTGTTTTGTGCTGTAATGGATTCTCTTATTTACATCATGAACTATTTTTTGATTATGGTGTAAAATTCACTGGGAATGCGACTGACCCATTCATCAATATAGCTTTACACAGATTTGTGCGAGTTGCGAAAGATAGATTAAAGGCATGATGTTTAAATGACGATTCACTCCAATATTGAAAACACTCCATCTCCACGAATCAGTGTTGCCCCGATGATGGATTGGACGTACACTCAAAAATAAAACAATAAAATCAAACTCTTACATTCAGAGAAAAAACATAAGGTGTAAATTTGGAGTAATTCGCCCCGCTAAAATAAAAAAATTAAACTACGTGCTTTTAATCTATAATAATTGGTCATTATAAAGTAATCAAAGTCTGATCAATTTTCTCATTGATATTCCACTTAGGCGGAAACCATGGAGCCTCTATATCACCTGTACAACTATACTTCTGTTTAATACGCGTCCTACCAGATATTCCTACAATTTCTGGATGAACTATTCTTGAATATTTATCAACTTCACAAAATAAGTTCTGACAATCAATAAGCTGTAAAGGTCGCCCCCATAAAGATTTAAAATCAAGCCCTAACCTACCAAACTCGTGCTCTTGATGGTTTGCCATAAATCTAATTAAATCTTGCTCATTAACATTGGACTTACCACTGAAACATTTTCTTAGACCATCCCGGGCACCAGGACCAGGTATAACAAACTCCATTTCTGAAAAGTCTGTAAGCTCACTATAATTTATATCAGTCACAAATTGATACGCTAGGAAATCCCCTAAAGTTGGATAACTTTTAATAAGTTCGAATGCATCCTTCATTTTATTAATTTTGGCTAACTTTCCAGCCAATTTGTCATCCATCATTTTTTGTAATAATTGCAGGTGATTTTGATGTTTTTTAGCAAAACCAAAAGCGTTACCACCTGGCGGCATAATATATGCTGCAGAATATATTCTAGCTTTATTTTCCATAGCAGTCTGCAGAATATGATCATACGCTTGAAAGCTGAAATCCTTATAAGTTATCGCCCCAAAACTTTTTTCTAAAAGTTCCCAAGTTTCTATTTTGTTAAAAAGTTTAAAGAGCATAATTCTAAAAAAAACTTCTTCTGCAGAATTAAGTAGATCATCTCGATAAATTACGTTTTTTATTAAATATTGGCTCACACGGTCTGCTGCACGATAAGCATTTGTGAATTTATGAACTTTCAGCACAGAATCATCAGTCCATGGCATGCTTTGTTTATTTAATCTACTAAAGTAAATATCCTGCCTTTTACAAGCAAAACTCCAATAAGTCTCATAAACAGGAGAAATACCCAATTTTTTCAAATAATTAGGATAGGTCACTTCCTCTTTTAAAGAAGGGTTACTTTGCTGCGTTTTATGAATCACAACTTACGGCTCAATTCAAATTAGGGTTAAAACCACATACTCGCAGGCGATTTTACCCTCATGGGAATATGTGATTTAGAAACCTCTTATTGTACCGCAGTTTTTGAAATAAAATAATGCTTACTAATATCCTCTCTAGGAAATAGCAACATATGTCAGAAAGAAGCGAGTTTTTTAAAAATATATTTAAAATCAATTACTTTAATATATATAGTTATTTTTGCTTTCTAAATCGTATAAAATTCTCACTTACAAAACCTATCATGAAATGGATATAGCTACAAATGAGTCTTGAGGAATCTCTTTATTTTTTTATAAATTACATTCTTATATCCCCCTTACTATGCTATCTAGCTTTTGGGATACAGCTTCTTTTTAAACGCTACTCTACGAATATTCCGTCAAATCAACTTTTAGAACAGGAAAAGTTATTAAAAGAATTTAAAACAAAATTCTCCAAATCCAATCTCAACCTGAATCTCCAAGGAAGAGAACTATATGCACAAAATATAGCCAAACTTCCAAACATTAGTGGAAGGTTTGTTGCTTACTGTCTTAAACAGTGAGATTCACAACATAAATTATGTAATGTATCTTTTTAACTATACAGAAAACCTAGTAAAAGTACCTGATATCGAAGGCAATAATTATTTGCAAATTTTAGAAAAAAAGAAGAACATTCTTAAAAAAGGAGTTTTATTTCCTTTCATTCTTAGCTTAGCTTCTGTCTCTATAGTATTTTTCTACCCAGCATCATCAAACATTTACATTCTCATTATTTACTTAGCTTTCTTTCTCTTTTCTACTTGGTTCCTTCTAAGTTCCTTTCCATATCTTTGCGTATATCTTCTACAAAAAAATACTGAGTGCATTTTTTGCGAAAAACATGCTGTTCTTGTTAAGAACTCAAGTAATCTACCGCAAAATGTAAAGGGTCCTAAAAATTTATGCTATCTTATAGATTATGCTAAGAGTAGGTTTGGTTTTTTGCATATGTCAGCTCAAAAAATTCTCAAAGAACTTGAAATAAAACAAATGTCTCATGACGACAGATATCATAAAGACGTTTGGGTTTTAAGTACGCAAAACAAAGCAAAACATATGGCTGCCCATATTGGAAAATATAGTGGTCAAATACTTGAAGTTATACGTAATCCAGAAATAGATAATGTGAAAATTCAAAAGTATGTAATCGACTCGTTAATTATCAACTTCTCATATGCAAATATTTTCGTACATCGACTAAGTAAACATTTAGCCCCAGAGTATCTTCAGCTACCGAGTCTTAAAGAACTCAGAAATGCTATAGGTCAAGATTATTTAAACAGAAAGTCATATACAAAAGAAGGCGTAAGCTACGGCCTAGATTTAGCTATGGATCTATGCATTCTTGCTAGCAAAATATTAAAAACAGTTGAATCATTAGATCACGTAGAAAAACATGAATTTAGACAAAATTTCAATAAATATGTACTTGACATATTTGAAATTCTTATAACTCTTTGCTTCATTTATGATATTGAAGGCATTGAACAGCTTATTGCTGACAGAATGTACGAAGTTGAGCATAGACACGAATATTTTGAAGAATATGGAAATTATAAAGATGGTTATAAGGTTGTTTAGAAATGTTCTGGAGTGGTAACAAACTACATAGTAAAAAGAAATCTTTAGTTCCATCCCATCCAGATACAGCAATAGACTGCGCGTCTCTAGTATTAACTATTGGGACTGAGGTTTATATTACTCCTAATTCTGAAAATGATATTAAAGTTAAAAAAACACTTACAGTCGAGGAGCCACAGTTTATAATTCCTAAGGGACAGTTTGCTCTTCTGATCACAGAAGAAGAAGTACATGTTCCCTATCAGAATATAGCTTTTATATCATTTAAAGCAAAATACAAGTATAAAGGTTTAATTAATGTCTCAGGCTTCCATGTCGATCCCGGTTGGAAGGGAAAACTGACTTTTTCAGTTTATAATGCAGGCCCGAGCGATGTTGTTCTTGAAAAGGGAAATCCCTTTGCCTTAATTTGGTATGCAGACTTAGACCAAGAAGGTATATTCAATGGAGACTATGCAAATAATCAATATGTAAAAAAAGATAAACCGATAACTAGTATTTCTAGTGACAAAGTTACAGATATGACTGGTGACATATTCTCACCCTTTAAACTAAAGAAAGATATTGAAGAACTTAAAGAAAAATATAATAAGGAAATAATAGAAATTAAAAAAGAAGTGAATGCTATCGAAGGGAAATTACTAGTCCGGACAGGACTATTAATTTTTACTTTTATCTCATTACTTATAGTAATTATCCGACTCTTAAAATGAGAGTAATAGCTGAAGATTTCTTTCTTGATGTAGCTTTGTCCAAGCAAAAGGGGATCCATTTAGGCCCAATGGAAATTTATTAATAAAATTATTCAAGAAATAATCATGCAAGCTATTATCAACATACTTACAACTTGGACCTTTTTTTACAATATCCAAAAGCTCTGATGGTATTGAAACTCCATTGCCACCGAAATAGTAGAAATGTGAACTAATTAAAACATTATCAGTTTTAGTATCAGTAGCTATATTTTTATAATTAAAACTACCATCCTCTTCCGAATGGTGCGATGGTAGTTGAAGCCACTCTACACCCTCCTTATGGTAGATGTTATCCCCATACTGGAATTTCCTGCTCTGATTTAAAATAGGTCTTTTATTCATAAACCTTTCATCATACCAGTACTCATTGAAAGTTAATTTTTCTGTAACTTTCATTGCAAATACTAACTTATTTAAACTTCCAGTTGAAATAGAGCTTGTACCAACAATCCAATCACCCACCGAAGCACTTTTTCTGATATCAGGCTTACATGTAGCTAAAGTACAATATTCAAAAAAAGGATTGGGGGCAAAACCATAGTCACGTCTAACGACATACGAAATAATTTTCATAAATTAACCACATAAATATCTGGCAACAGCAGGTGAATTATATCCTTCAAATGTATTTTCACCATTAACAGCCTTAACTAGACAATCACTATTCCAACCTACTATAGCATCAGCATAATTTTCTAATTCTTCTGGTACATCACAACCTTGATGACCATGCGCCCAAACACCTACGATTCTGATGCCTAATTTCTGCGCATACTCAATCTCCCAGTTGACCCAATGACTCTCTTTAGTTTTAGGAGTTATATAAACCATAAGTGTAGAACATTGCCTTATCCTAGGTGCTAAAATTTGGTATTTAATATAGTCTTCAGCTTTAGCACTATTAGGTTTGTTTGAATTTATAGAAAAATCTCTGATATCAAACCCTTTTGTTTTCATCAAATCTTTTGTTTTTTTTAGTCCATCATCATCTTCATGGACATGACTTATAAAAATATTCTTTTTTGCCATATTTCAACTCTCATAGGTCTATAAATTACTCAGCAATATACCACCATGCTGATACAGCACAGGACTGGCCAAATTAAGAGGCACACCTAACATTTCTTAAGTTAACATAAGAATTCTCTAAAGAAGACATAATTCATACTAAAGATAGACATTTTAATCTCTTTAAACAAAGAGGTTTTTAATATTACATTTAAGGTCCTGAACTTTATATAATAATTAGATTCAATTTAGATAAACACAAAAGCTACCTTTTGTGTAAAATGCAAATATTCAAATGTTAAATACTTAAAATGAACTCTAAGTCAACTCCTCCATTAGCAATAAATTTCATATGGCATCCAGATGATCATGCTACATATTTTCAACATATTAGTAAGTTTAGACAATACCTGACTAGAGATATTGATAGACCATTTTCACGAGAGTTAAACATACCAACTTTTCTGTATAGTTCCAGAAGTACAAATACAGTTCCAAGCCCATTAAAGATATGGGCAGCAAAAAATTTGGTGTTTTTATTCTTGAGCGAAAATACTTTGATAAGTACTAACTGGAATGAATATTTTGAAAAAATCCCTTCAGATTTTGAGATTATTCCAGTCGCATTAGATGAAACTGCATTTAAACATGCGAATACAGCAAACTTATTAAACAAAAACTTTGTTCGTGCCTATAGTTGGCCATTAAGTGATTATCAAGAATACTTCATTTTAATGCTATCTCATGAAATTTATCGATTAGGTTTTAATGAGAAGAAAACTATTGTAAAGGGTAAGGATGCATCTTTAAAAATTTTTCTCAGCCATGCAAAAGCTGATGAAAAAGGTGTTGGTCTTGCAATCGAAATTAAGAACTTTATTGATAATACTTCAATACAAAGATTCTTTGATGCTACGGATATAGCTCCCTGCTTTAATTTCGATGAGGAGATTACAGCAAATCTCAAGGAATCAACTGTAATTGCAATAGGTAGTGATAAATATTCATCTCGTTACTGGTGCCAAAGAGAGATACTCTTGGCGAAAGAGGAAAGAAGGCCGATTATTTTTGTAAATACTCTTGAGCACTATGAGGATCGGATTTTTCCTGCAGCTGTAAACATTCCTAATATTCATGTTTCACACGATTTGAATATTAGGAACAAAGAAATTCTAAGAATTCTAATTGCCACGCTATTAGAAACTATTAGATTTAACTATTCAAAAAGTCTTTTAGACTACTATAGAATACAAGGTTGGATACCAGAAAATTCAGTTATCTTTGCGCGCCCCCCCGAGGTTAATCAAATAATAAACTTGTTAAAAGATAGAAATGAATCTGAACAACTAGAGATACTTAATATTTGTTATCCTGAACCTCCTGTTTATCCAGAAGAAATTGACTGGATTAACCATTTTGAAAGTACCTCACCTACAGGAGAAGTGCTAAATAAAATACAAGCAGCAACCCCTTTATGGTCAATTTTTTCAGAGAAACATACGACAAAAAAAATTGGCATATCAATTTCAGATTATAAAGAAGACCAGTTCGAAACTCATAACCAACACCTTGACGAACTCAAGAGATTATCACAAGTTCTAGCAGGACACTTATTAGCTAGAAAACATAAATTAATATATGGTGGTGATCTTCGTGAAGATGGGTTTACACAGTTTATTCTTGATGAAGCTTTAATTATTCAAAATCGAATAATGGACAACTCAATACGAGTTGAAAATCATTTAGCATGGCCTCTTTTTATAGACTCTAAAGTAAAGAGCTTCAAAGCCAAATACCACGGTATTTTACATATTGAAGAGTACGATGCCCCAAAAGATGTATCCCCAAAGAAAGAAGTTTTTTTACCACCAAATTGTTCTGAAAACCTATACATTTGGTCTAGAAGTTTAACAAATATGCGTGAACTATCTATAAAAAAATCAGATCTAAGAATAATTTCTTCTGGTAAATCATCAGATTACAAAGGAAAGATGCCTGGTGTATTGGAAGAGTTTATAATTTCTATGAAAATGAAAAAGCCTATTTATTTATTAGGTGGCTTTGGTGGAATAACAAAAAAAATTGTGACCTCAATTATAAATAAAGAACTTGCACCAGAATTAACCGAAGAATGGCAAATCCAAAATAATGCAGGTTATGCAAGTTTACAGGAACTTGCTAAAAATAGAGGATTTGGAGCAGACTATATTGAAGTTAAGAATCTAATTGGTTCTACTAATATAGAAATTTTAACTAACAATACTGGACTAACTGTACCAGAGTACGAAAGATTAATGATTACTCCTTTCATAGATGAAGCAGTTCATTTAATACTAAAAGGCTTAACAGCAATCTCAACTTCTAAATGAATTATAAAGGAGCTAATTGATGACTCAAAGACATAAAGTATTCGTTAGCTATCACCATGCTAATGATCAAAAATACAGAGATAACTTTGAAAGCTTATTTTCTGATAAACACAATATTATTGTTTCTAAATCAGTTCAGATAGGTGACATTGATATTAATTTAAAGACTGAAACAATAAGACAAAAAATTCGTGATGAATATTTATCTGACTCAACAGTTACTGTTATTTTAATTGGTAGTGAAACGTGGAAGCGTAAGCATGTAGATTGGGAGATTTCATCGAGTATTCGAAGTACAAAAAATAACTCTCGCTCTGGTTTACTTGGTATAATTTTACCAAGTTATCCTAGAGAAGATATCTCAAAATATAACAGGTATACTATCCCCCCGAGGTTATATGATAATTTAAATTGTGGCTTTGCCTCTATTCATAATTGGAGTAATGATCCTAAAAAAGTTCAAGCATGGATACATGAAGCTTTTTTAAGACGTAATTCTATTCTACCTAGTAATAGTCGTGATTTATATATTAATAATTGCTCTGAAAATAAATCCAGCTGGAAACCTTAAGAAATTACTTTTCAGAATTTTAAATATGACCTAGAATTTACTTCTAGGTCATAAAATTTTAAAATGCCGAATTCTTAGTAATATTAATTATATATCTCTCTGAAAATAAAAAATACTCTTACCGGATTTTAAATAATATATCTTAACAGTAATAAAATAATTCTTATTCTATCTATTAATTCACCGCCCTCACACTCCCCTGCAACCCTTTCTGTATATCCTGTATAAATCCATCATCCTGGTTGAGCTTAGATTTAGTCTTGCTTTTCGAATCAATAGCCTGTTGCTCAGATTCAAAAGATTTTTCCAAGTAAAACTCCTCAACAATTTCACCACCCTCCTCAGCATTTACCTCAAATCGTGCATTACCATAACCCTGCCGTGCCATTAGATCTAAAGCAGCCTGATTAAAACCACACAACTTACTTTTCTGGTCTATTTCTTTAGCTGTTTGAATTGCCTCTTGTAAATGAACACCATCCCGTAAAGTCAAATCTACGTAATACACAGGGGTACGATAGCTTTGTGTAGTACTCTTCCCTCTAAGTGTAAGTTGCAGTGGTAAACATGAGAGCAAGCCATTCGATGCCGCATGGTAATAACTTAAGCGTGCTGCTAAAGTGCGAATGCTGTTAAAACCCGTGGTTCTAAAGATGAATGTCCCAAGTTCATCTGATTCATCTAAATTTACATACAGTCGTCCATAGGGCTTACAGAGTCTACCTTGCGCTAATGGACATAAATCAGGTGATGGGCATGGATGTTGTTCAATGCCGTTTTGTCCGATACGTTGACAAGTTTCACCATTGCCTGAACAGATTAATCGTCCTGTCTGACGATCAAATAAACTGTATTCCGCTCTTAGATTCAGTTCAGGATCATTGAAAATCATACGGACTGGAATAGAACGGAGTTTTTGATTCGGTGCTTTAGCACGTAGTTGCTCATCCAGTGGATGTTTCACCCAACCACTCTCCTTATTTTGGATTTGGCTGGTAATGGTGAATTGGTCATCCTTTTCAGGCAGTCGTTTGCCATTCTTTTCCACGACTTTACCAATGCTGATTCGTCCGAGTATTGGCGGTGTGATTGCTAAACCTTTAATCATGGTGTTTTCCTCTGTCGTTTAAATGAGTTGTGTTGTTTGTTTAAAAATGAAATTGGTATAAAAAAATCCCATGCTCTTTGGCATGGGATTTTTAGGTTAATTCGGTGTTTTGCTTATGAATTAAACTTAGGCTAAATCTATTTCAATCAGCATCGGCATAGATGTTGAAACGTCGTGAACCTTGCTTAGTTTGTGGAAATTGATTGCGATACTCAGGATGTGATTTAAGTAAAGCTTTACTGTCTAAGCTGATCGAATCTTTAGCCTTTTTCCACGTCACTGAACCTGTCATAAACACGGCCCGTTCGGCATTTTGCATTTTGGCTTGTAACTGATGTTTCAGCAGATCAAATTGCTCTTGATGCTTTTCGATTTGGCTTCGAGCTTGAAGCAGTTGCTCAAACTGTTGATTGGCCTGCTCATCCTCAGATAGATCCGTGGTACTGAGAGGCACATGTTCTGGATATAAAAGTTGTAAGGCTTTGGCTGCCGATTCACTGGCATCCGCTTCAGGTGGGGTATCCTTTTCCACACACTCCCAGAAGTAACGCTCAGCATTGACGATGTGCTGAATCACCGATTCACTGCGTGTCACTTTAAAGATTCGGGTTTCATGTCCACAAATCAGTACGCAGATATGCGCTGCTTTCTTGCCTGTCACTGCCAATTGATGTTGTACCTGACACAACACGTATAACGGCACACCATCTCGCCAAAGCTTGGCCCCATATTCTCCCGCGGTCTTACACTCTAATATCTGCACATCGGCATCACCTACCACCGAATAATCCAAGTTAGCCAACATGAAATGCTTATCTGGATCAGGATGTTGTAATACGGCATTGACCCGACGCACTTTGTAATTGGTATGCATGCTGTAGTATTCAGCAACCAAAGGTTCAAGTCGTTTGCCCCAATACAAGGGTGCATGGCCTTCACTTTCACCTTCAATATTTTGTTGAATCCGTCCTGTTTTGATCATCCATAGTTCAAGCATTGACATATAAGGATTGAGGCCACAAGCTGCGGCACAGTCACTACTGCCAATGCCTTGCCGGCGCACTTCCAGCCATTCCGACTGACTTAGGTTTTTAGTCTCCACAACGCGTTTTGGATTAGTTGGATTAGGGCGATGAGCGTGGATATTTGTTCGAGTAGGATGAGGTTGAATTAAAGCTGAGTTCATATAGATGTCCTTTGATTATTAAATTTTAGGCATAAAAAAAGCCACATCTGGAGATGTGGCAAAGAGGTATTTGAGTTCAAGGAGATTTACAGGATCATATTGATCTGATGTGATTATCTTAAATCTGAAGTCTGAATCTAAACTTAAACAATCAAACGCAACGCTTGTTCAAGTCCACGTTGCTTTAATGCCGCTCCCGCCCCAAACCAAGCAGAATCCAGTCGATGATCCTGACTCATGGCTCGACGTTCGTGATCACAAAATTCCGTAATGGAACACAGTAAGCCATAAGCGGTATCTTTGGCTGAACTGAGTTCTGCCCCACGGCCATGTCCATTAAACATAGTCATGACCTTAGACATCGCTCGGCTATTCGGTTCAGTCTTATTGTCAGCTTTATTGGATTGGCTTCCTTGCGCTTCCACATTGCGATAAAACTGAATAATACTGTCATCCTGTTCTGTTGGACTCAAACTGGTATTGTTAAACACTGCATCGAAGTAAGCAGCAGCTTCTTGTTGGGTGACTTTACGTTGACTGAGCTGTTTCATTTCATACATGTGTTCATTCCATGCTCGTACTGAAATCCCCAATTGCTGTTTAATCTTCTGCGCATCAAACTTGGTACTGTGTGGCACTTTGACTACGCCTGCACTTGAGCTCTGTCCTTTTAAAGCAATCGCTAAAGTGTTGTTACAGACAACACGGATTGAGGTAAATTGCGCCGTGGTGGCTAAGGTGCCATCACATCCAGTGGCTAGGAGAATATATCCATTGCTGACATCCTTGCCCTTTAAAGCAGAAGTCTGCCCTGTTTTGGCTAAAGCCCAGAATTTCTTGCCACCTTTGAGTACGCCTGCGGTTTCTAGTTCAAAGCCTGATTGTTCAGTCAAATCTCGATAAAATTCTAGTATCTCTCGGGGTTGGACTTCCTGATAACGTTGACTGACTACCGATAAAGGGGCATACGTATCAGAACGGTATAAAACCCGTTGTTCTTCATAGGGCATGATGATGCTTTGCCCACGCTCGTTTTGCGCCATATAGCTGACATTGGAACTTTCAATCTGCCAGTCCATGCCTGCCTGTTTGGCCCAGACTTCAATCGGTTGATTGGGTGTCAGTTGATTACCCAAACCATGCCAAGGGGTTTGACCGACATAAGCCATGTTTTCAATTTGATGTGTCATTGTGAATATTCCTAAAATAAAAGTGAAAGATTTAAAGATGCAGAAATGTGCTGTAAGGGTTTAAACAATCCATCTATTTAAAGATGTAATTGTGTAAAGTCTGAGATGCGATTACGGCATCCATGCAAACTGTTGTTGGCAATCCAAGCAGACATACTGCTCGGCATTGCTGTAGTACTTCTCAAAGCAATATTGGCTGACGACGACTAAGACGCCACCGATGACCACCCCGACCGTGGCGCCAATAAAAGGTGAAACGCCTGCTTTTTTTGCGACCTGCATACCAAACATCGCCATCTGTGTTGGTGAGATACAGCGTTGTAACTGTTCAAAATAGTTAAAGTTGGCGTTGCCTGAATCGGTCTGTCTGACATGGCTAGACTGACAGTAGGGACATTGAATAAAGGACATTGATATTCCTTGTGAAATGAATTCAGTACGAAGAGTTGAATTAAGGGCATAAAAAAACCGCATCCCTTAAGGACACGGTTTGATTTAGTTTTTGCTTTGTCGTTGAGAGTCGAAGGCCGTTATTGAAAGCTATAGCTTGCAGTGCCTTTGTCAGTTTCGACATCAACACGCACTACATTGTCATAGCCACAGCCTGTTAATTTCAGTCTTAAACGCAGACCCATTTTAAAATGCTGTGGATATTCCAAAGATCGACGATAACCTTCATAACTGCATTCACCGTTGTTGATCAGTACATTGGTAACATCAATCGGATCTGCACTGTTAGAACGGATCGTTAATACCGTAGCGGATTGATTTTGGGCATACCAGTTACTAGTATCTTTGACATCTAGTTCTACCGTAAATGTATTTGGATCAAGGCCAGAACTGCATCCACTCAACAACATTCCTGTCGTTGCAGTTACTGCGAGTAGGATGGGTTTAAAAAATTGCTTCATAAAATTCATCCCTAGCAGTAGTTATAGCTCACGCCATAATCGCCTGTGTTTAAATCAATACTGACCAGATGGATTTCACAGTCTGTGCCATTATCAAATTTATAGACGTAGTAACGATTACCTGCCTGCTCCGATTCCAATGCACCATGTTCCTGCAAGCTGAAGTCTTTCACTGATTTGCCTGTATCTTTTGCGGCTTTAGCAAAGACATAGCGTTGATACTTGTCTATGTTGTCCTGCTCAAACTGAGGCAGTTCGTCATAAGGCAGCATCGACAGTAATGTATCGACAGACTTTAAGTTTTTATCAAACTCAAAGCTTAGCAATTCAGGTTCATGGTCTGCTGGACTCAGACTTTTGCTTCCCGTGGTCAGTTCTTTGACATCGATCCCGTCCACTTCTGCCGCTGCAATCTCAGTTGATGCGGCAGAAGTGGCGGATTCTAAAGGCTGTGCAGAGCTGGCCTCAGAAGTACTGGCTTGAACCGTTTTTTCAGTTACATGTTTGGGGCTAAAGAAATAGAAGCCTGCAATGCTGATCAGAGTCAGCGCTAAAATCGCAGCCAAGCCCAATATGGTTTTTTGGTTCATCTCAAATGCTCCCCCGTCTTTAGTTGGGTACAGTGACTTGACCATTCTGAGCATTAAAGTGAACGAAGCGTGGACAACCACCCTGAAAGTTCACCGTGAAATTACGCCAACCACGGTTGCCCGGATTGGTTTTATACATGCACTGATACACTCCACCACCCAAATTGCGAGCCTTAACAAAATAGGCTTCGCTGGCTTGTGCAAACCAGCCTGCCTGCGTCAATGATGCGCCTGTAAGCAGTGATGAAATAAGGGCAGTTTTTAGGAAGGTTTTAAACATAATCATTTTTCTCTTTTTATAGGCATCACCTGTCTTGACTAGACGCAGTGCTCCCCATGCATGAATGTTGGAATGAATATCTATGTTTTTTTGAAGTGTTATAGACGATAAAGCACACGGATCTATGACCCTCAAAACAGCATGAGAGATTCATCTTCATATCAGTAATATGTACTTAAAAAAGTTTTATTCTTAGAAAGGCATCGACACAGCTATGCATTGACTGCACAGCATCAGGTCTAATCACCCAATCGTACAAACATGAAAAAAGAGAAATATAAAAGACGGTTTTGATGTAAGCGCATGGCGTACTCCTTAGGTAAAAGAAGTTTCACCAAATCACTGCTAAATGATGGTGGCGAAACAGAAGACGGGTTAGCAGACTGATACCTAAGAAATCAGCACGTCCGAAGACGTCCCCCCTCCCGTTCCGCCGCAGAGGGGGTACGTAGGGATACCCACCAAAAAGTTAAACTTTTTAGTGTACTTAGGTAAATGGGTCTGCTAAAACCCGCTGACGATGTAGGTCAGCAGGCTAAGGATAATCTGCGGATTGTAGAGCGTCAAGCAATCAGCTAATACGTAAAAATTTAATGTTATATTGCATCATTTGTAGTATTGAAACCTTAGCTCTTTTTCTGCATATTAATCCAACTGAAATTTTTTAATTAAGGGGGATTAAATATGAGAAAAGATCTAAATCTTGAACAGCAAGAAGCAGATTATCAAGAAGCTCGCGAACATCAGATTCAGGAAATTATGAAATTGGAAAATTTAACATATGAAGTTGCAGCTCAAAAATGGCAAGACCTTTATAGCTCAGTTGAATAATAATCAACAATAGCCCTACTATCTAGGGCTTTTTTATGCCTTCAACTTTTAAAAACACACGGCGTTAACGCCTTTTTTATTCATGAGCTCCTTACACACAAGCTAATGACTTTTAAACTAAAATAGTTAAGTATGTACAACTATTGAAGCCCGATTATGCGTATTAAACATAAACAAAAGAAGCCAGACACTGTAACAGACCAATTTGAAAAACTAGACAGACCAGATGCAACTGAAACCGATCTAAAATTAGCTGAAAAAAATTTTAGAGCTTTTCTAAAAGAGATGTCATTACAACAAAGTTCCAGTATTTCTGAACTGCACCAGATCAAGACCGCTTATAAAGATATAATAGAAACCAAAATACTTACCCAAATTGAAATTGTGTATTCAGGTAAAAGCTACCCCTACAATTTTCTAAATATTAGAGGTACATTAATCCCAGACTACTTGCATAAAGAAATTTTCCAATGCAACTTTCTCGATGTAGAGATAATGCGTGCAGGTACATACAATTCCAAAAATAGCATTATCCAATTATTTACAGGCATAGTTATAATTTTTTCGACTTGTATCAAATCAATTTTAGTAGAAGTGGTTGATCCGACAATTACCATAGAAGCGAGCTTACAACGCTGCCAAGAAATTATTGATACATATGAGGAAGACCGTCATAAGTCAATACTTTCTATTTTCGAGTATCTAGTAAAAGCCATAGACATATACGAAAAACTTGATTTGCTTGATTCCTTTATCGAAGATCCAGAGGGTGCTAAAAAGCAATACAAAAATGAGCCTTGTTTTATAGATAAATTAAAGTCTTATCGCGAATCAATGTATATAGATTCAGGCATTCACTTAGAACAAGCTATAAATGAATGTATTGCGCTTGGTCTTTTTAAACAATACCAAAGATCTTCGACATCAAATAAAAAAATAGAGAATATACCAGTTATATGTGAAGGACATACTTTGTTAAACAATACAAAGTTACTTAAAAAACTAAATGGTTCATCATTAAATATTGAGGGTAATTTAAAAAAGAAACACAATTTTGAAGCTATTGATCACAAAATTTTAGAACTTCTCAAGCAAGACAAATTCAAGAATAAATATAAAAGCAAGAATGCAGCTGCTGAGAAAATAGCAGATGAGATTGCAAAGGAAATTGAGGTTTTCATGAATAATGACCGAAACCACAATAACCACAATCAGTACATTAAGCTAGAGAACTTACCAACCAGAATACTTAAACTCATCAACAAAAATCCTGACCTTTACGAGCAAATAATCCATAAGTAACTGATTTTAATGTTGAATAAGTTTTTTTAAATTACTTGGACGGCTCATTATTAATTTTTCAATCAAGTGTAAATTTACTGTCATTGGATAGTGTCCTTTCTGCTTCAAGGTAGCTATTCAATTTAATGGGCTTTTCCCATAACTAATCCAAAATTTAGGACAGTAAGTATGTACACCGCAATATTTAAAAAACCTTCGGGTTCATCGCTTAATCAAAGTATAAAACCTCGATCAGGCCGAGCTTCTGGATTAAGGATAATATTACTATTAACCCGAATCGCGGATAAGAAATTAACTTGAAAAATAGGAGGACTAGAGCCATCAGTTGAGTTACCACACAAAACCCACAACTCTAGTCCCGATGTTCAATAGTACCGAATTATTCTGTGTAATTG
>NZ_SMTB01000031.1:0-27913 GCF_006864105.1 Acinetobacter sp. RF14B
GTTGTGCTGGCGACCATAGCAAGAGTGAACCACCTGATCCCTTCCCGAACTCAGAAGTGAAACCTCTTTGCGCTGATGGTAGTGTGGGGTTACCCATGTGAGAGTAAGTCATCGCCAGCTCATTATTCAAAATCCCCCTGCTAAAAAGCAGGGGGATTTCTTTTTTATAAAATGAAAAATAAAAATCAGAACAATGGTTGGGATGTCCTGCTAGAGAAATAGAGTGCAAAGAAAGGAGTTGAGGGTATCCATCTTTAAAATATCAATAAAACTATAAATAAGTGAAGGTGAGTGTGGAATTTATAAAAACTATGCTATAACAAATAAAACGGCATAAAAATTGCTTATAAAATGAGATTTCTATAATAGGAGGGTACATGAAATTATCCATGGGCTTGAAAATTGCAAACTCGCTCTCCTTAACTCCGCAGCTTCAACAAGCGATTCGCTTATTGCAATTATCCAGCCTAGAGTTGGAACAAGAAATACAATTACAACTAGACAGTAACCCTTTATTAGAAGAAGTTGAAGAGCAAATTAGCACTGAAAACCTCTCAACAATTGATGTAGATCAACAAGATTTAACCCATGCGTTAAATGCAGATCATCTTCCTGATGATTTACCAGTTGATACAGATTGGGATGATGTTTATACCCATCAACCTACCAGTCTCAGCGCGGCAGATTTTGAAGAGCGTGAGGATAATCGCCAGAGGCAGCAAAGCTTGCAAGAACATATGCTTGAGCAGATTAATCTTTTACACTTTTCCAAGGTTGATCAGCTCATTGCCTACTGTATTGTTGACTCACTAGATAATAAAGGTTTTTTAGATACAGACATTGCAGAGATTACTGCATCGGTACAACAATTGCTTGCCTCTATGGATTATGAGGAAGTGGTTGAAGAAGATGAAGTGTCGGTGGTGTTGAAACATATTCAACGCCTTGATCCAGTAGGGGTTGGAGCAAGGAATCTGGCAGAATGCCTGCTGATTCAGCTTGAAGGTGTAGCTGTCACTACGCCTTGTAGACAGGATGCAATAAAATTACTGCAGCATTATGAGCTGCTCATTAGTAATGAATTACCGAAGTTAATTAAACAGACCGGTTTAAATCAGGATCAACTGCGTTGTGCGCTTGATCTGCTTAAGACACTTAAACCTTATCCGGGACAGGAGTTCGAGGATAAAACCTGCAATTATCAGATTCCGGATGTGGTCGTGAGGAAAAAAAATGGTCGTTGGCATGTGGCTTTAAATCCGGATGTAATGCCAAAGCTTAGACTCAATTCTTTTTATAGCAATATGATCCGTCGGGCCGATCAGAGTGAGGATAATCAATATCTGCGTAACCAGATGCTGGAGGCAAAGAATTTTATTAAAAGTATTGATGAACGACATAAAACACTCTTGAAAGTGGCCTGCTGTATTGTTGAACATCAAAAGGCATTTTTGGAAATTGGTGTAGAGGGCATGAAGCCGCTGGTATTGCGTGATATTGCGGAAGAAGTTGAGTTGCATGAATCGACTGTTTCTCGTGTAACCACCAATAAATTTATGCTGACACCGCGTGGTCTGTTTGAGCTGAAATATTTCTTTTCAAGTCATGTCAGTACGACTTCTGGCGGTGAAGCTTCCTCAACGGCCATTCGCGCTAAAATTAAAAAATTGATTGCAGAAGAAAATGTACGTAAACCTTTATCCGATAATGCCATTGCAAATTTATTAAAAGAAGATGGTATTGATGTAGCACGTCGTACAGTTGCAAAGTATCGTGAATCGTTACATATCCCGTCATCTTCTGAACGAAAAGTCTTGATCTAAGCTTAAAAATTTGACTATTCTAAAGATTCATTATGACCGTGTAATGAATCTATTTTATTTTGAGGCGCAGTAAAATAATTTAATTCCCAATTTTATATGTTGAATAAGCGTATTAGGTTATTTTCTGGGACTCGTCTAATCCTAACGAAGGTGAGGGATAGAATTATGCAAATAACAATTCGTGGACATCATTTATCAATTACACCAGCAATTGAAGAGCGTATAAAAAATCAGTTTTCGCAAATGACCAAACACCTCGATCAGGTGAATAGTATGCAGGTAAAACTCTCCAAAGATCATCAAATAGACAAGCGCTCAAAAAAAGGCAGCAGCAATCATATTGCCGAAGCGATTATACGCTTACCCGGTATTGAATTTTTTGCTCATGCCAATGCGGATGATATGTATACCTCAATTAAACTGCTGACAGAAAAATTAAAACGACAAATTGATCGTTATCGGGAAATGCACTTGCATCAGCAGGTTTTAATGGGCTAAATGGCTCAATATAAGAAGGAGGCTTTTTAAAAGCCTCTTTTTTTATGCGTATAATGGATAGACTAATGAACTATTTTTTCTATTTATAGTAAAATGGCTGGTTTTATACCCTTAGCCTTATAAGAGGTCTTGTGATGAATAGTGAACAGCTCGCTGAAATTTTAAAAGCCGCTTTCCCCGAGGCGGATGTTGCTGTGAGTGGTCAGGGCGGAAAATTTGATCTCCGTATTGTGGATGATCAATTTGAAGGTAAGCGTCCAGTTGCACGCCAACAAGCTGTTTATGCTCCTCTCAATGCCCATATTGCCAGTGGTGCAGTTCACGCAGTAACAATTCGCGCGATGACAAAAGAAGAATGGCGCAAAGCAAGCTTATTTGGAGCTTAATCATTTAATGGATAAATTTTTAATTCAGGGCGGTATCAAGCTCGAAGGTGAAGTGCGCATTTCTGGTGCCAAAAATGCGGCACTTCCTTTATTGGCAGCAATGATTCTTGCTGACTCTCCAATTACATTAAGAAATGTACCTTGCCTTAAAGATGTAAAGACGCTGGTCAAGCTGATTGCAGGCCTAGGTATTACTATGTCCTATGAAGGCGACACGGTCGTTGCAGATACGTCTACATTAAATAATCAGTTTGCACCTTATGAGCTGGTAAAAACTATGCGTGCCTCTATTTTAGTGCTGGGTCCATTATTGGCGCGCTATGGCAGTGCAAAAGTTTCTTTACCGGGTGGCTGTGCGATTGGTTCACGTCCAGTCGACCAGCATTTAAAAGCCCTTGAAGCTTTAGGGGCAGAAATTGAAGTTGAAGCTGGTTATGTCAATGCCAAAGTCGATGGGCGCCTTAAAGGGGGTGAAGTCGTTTTTGATATGGTAACCGTGGGTGGTACAGAAAACATCCTGATGGCAGCGGTATTAGCCGAAGGCGTGACCACCATTCGTAATGCAGCCCGCGAGCCTGAAATTACTGATCTTGCGCAAATGCTGATTAAAATGGGTGCCAAGATTGAAGGGATAGATACTGATACGCTTGTTGTCACAGGTGTTGAAAGCCTGCACGGCTGTGAATATTCGGTAGTTGCAGACCGTATTGAAACGGGTTCTTATCTGGCGGCTGCGGCGATCACCGGGGGGCGTGTGAAGACCACGCATACCGATCCAGTTTTAATGGAAGTGGTATTGGAAAAATTCGAGGAAATGGGTGCAGAAGTTACCCGTGGTGATGACTGGATTGAGCTGGACATGATGGGTAAACGCCCAAAAGCCGTCAGCTTTCGTACTTTGCCACATCCAGAATTCCCGACAGATATGCAAGCACAATTGATGGCTGTGAATGCCATTGCTCAGGGCTTTGCCACCATTTCTGAAACGATTTTTGAAAACCGATTCATGCATGTACCTGAATTGGCCCGTATGGGTGCAAATATTCAGGTCGAAGGTAATGATGCTGTAGTCACAGGTGTAGAAAAATTATCTGCTGCACCAGTCATGGCGACAGATTTACGTGCTTCTTTTTCTTTGGTTTTAGCGGCATTGGCGGCTGAAGGGGAAACATTGATTGACCGTATTTATCATATTGATCGCGGTTATGAAGAGGTCGAAGCAAAACTACAAGGTCTAGGCGCCCAAATTAAGCGAGTAAGTGAATGAGCGAAATGAGAAACGATGATCCAAACTTTGACGTAATGGGCAATTTTGATCATGGTTTAACTTTAGCACTAAGCAAGGGCCGTATCTTAAAAGAAACTTTACCGCTGCTTGAAACAGCAGGGATTAATTTACTTGAAGATCCGGATAAATCGCGTAAATTGATTTTCCCAACTACCCATAAGCAGGTACGTATCTTGATTTTACGTGCCTCTGATGTACCGACTTATGTGGAAAATGGTGCAGCAGATATTGGAGTTGCCGGTAAGGATGTGCTCATGGAGCATGGTGCGCAAAATGTCTATGAACCTCTGGACTTAAAGATTGCCAACTGCAAACTCATGACTGCGGGTAAAGTGGGCATGGTTCGACCGAAAGGCCGTTTAAAAATTGCCACCAAATATGTAAATCTGACCCGTCAATACTATGCCAGCCTTGGCGAACAAGTGGACGTCATTAAGCTCTACGGTTCAATGGAGCTTGCTCCATTGGTCGGTTTGGGCGATTACATTGTTGACGTAGTGGATACTGGCAATACGCTACGTGCCAACGGCCTGGAGCCTTTGGAGGAGATTTGCAAAGTATCATCACGTCTGATTGTCAATAAAGCCAGTTTTAAGCGTAAGCAAACTTTATTGAATCCGATTTTGGCACAGCTAGAACAAGCTGTTGAAGCACGTGAGCAGACAAAAAAAGCCTAGTTCCATGCCATGAAGAACCGCCCCTTGAGGGCGGTTTTTTTATATTTGGATCAGAACACCTAAGTCAAGATAAGTCCGCGACCAATTGATACCGGCCAACTTGATAGAGGCAAGATGCTTTAAAAAATATTTTATAGGTAAGGGAGAATCTAGTGAAAACGCTGCAACAAAGCAAACAAGAGTCTTTTTCCAGATTACAGTTAGAATCGGTCACTTATATTGATTGGCTACCATTGATTGAGAAGCTGATTTAATCTATTGCTATAACTGGACATGTGTCGATGCAAGACTGAAACAACAACAGGCACCTGCAGAATTAAATTCATCGATTGTACTTGAACGACATGGCGCTTTAAATTGGCTGCTCCAGCATGATAGTGATTGGGATCACCCGCATGTCAGCACTGAGTACCCGATTTTGGCAAGAGTAAAAGTAATTTCCAATCAGTTCAAGTTGAAATGCCGGTGTTATCTTGTCCACAATCACATGGAAACAAGGTAAACTAATCTTTTCCATATCAACCTTGTGGGTAAATTGATGCGACGTTTATCGACTCAAGATCAGAACTTCAAGCAGGCTTTTGCTGACTTGTTGGCTTTTGAAACAGTGAGTGATCCTGAACTTTTAAAAACCGTAGACCAAATCATTGCAGACGTACGTCAGCATGGTGATGCTCATGTTCTTAAACTTACTCAGCAGTTCGATCGACATCCAGCGCATCAATTTTCAGATCTGGAACTGACTCAGGAACAACTTAAAGCGGCATTTGAGGGTTTAACTGTAGAAGTCCGTGAGGCGCTGGAGCTGGCTGCGAGCCGTATCCGCGAATTTCATCAGGCCCAGAAACAGGACGGCTGGACCTATATTGATGCCTTGGGTAACACACTCGGTCAAAAAGTTACACCACTGGATCGTGTGGGTATTTATGTGCCCGGTGGTCTGGCGTCTTATCCATCTTCTGTGTTAATGAATGCCGTGCCAGCACATGTGGCGGGGGTACCGGAAATTATCATGGTGGTGCCTGCACCGAATGGTGAACTGAATCCTTTAGTCCTTGCAGCAGCCTATTTGGCGGGTGTACATCGCGTCTTTACCATTGGTGGCGCACAAGCAGTGGCAGCTTTGGCATATGGTACAGAGACCATTCCTTCTGTTGATAAGATCACAGGACCGGGAAACCGTTTTGTCGCTGCGGCAAAACGAGCAGTGTTTGGTCAAGTTGGCATTGACATGATTGCAGGCCCTTCTGAAATTTTAGTCTATGCTGAAGGTGAAAATAATGCCAAGTGGCTTGCGATGGATGTCTTGTCACAAGCTGAACATGACACGGTTGCGCAAGCGGTTTTTATCACCCCTGATGAACAACTGCTCAATGACGTTGAGCAAGCGATTGAAGAGCATTTGGCTGCATTACCTAAAGCTGAGATTGCCCGTACTTCAATTGCCAATCGTGGCGCTTTGGTTCTTGTAAAAGATCGTCAGGAAGCTATTGAGCTGATTAATCAGGTTGCCCCGGAGCACTTGCAGCTTTGTTTAAATGAAGCGCAGCACATGGCCGAAGAGATTCGTCATGCGGGTGCCATCTTTATGGGGCGCTATACTCCTGAAGCGATTGGGGACTACTGTGCAGGACCGAACCATGTCTTGCCAACCTCAGGTACAGCACGCTTTTCATCACCACTGGGTGTCTACGATTTCCAAAAGCGTTCCAGCCTGATTATGTGCTCTGAAGATGGTGTGAAAATCCTAGCCAAAACCGCTGATATCTTGGCACAGCAAGAAAATCTGGATGCTCACGCACGTTCAGCACGCTATCGTTATCAATAATCGAGTTTTCCCCACATTCTAAAACAATACCAAACCCCTTTTCCCTCAGGGAGAAGGTTAGGATGAGGGAGAATACAAATAATTTCTCAGTTGGGCGTTTATCTCTCCCAAACCCTCTTCTGAAGAGAGAGGGCTTACCCTGATGTAAGTTGAGTATAAAGAGAAAGAAAATGTCAAATATCACTACAGAACAAATGCGTTTTTGGAGCCCTGAAGTATGTGAGCTAGAGCCTTATGTACCAGGGGAGCAGCCCAAAATCCAAAATTTATTAAAATTAAATACCAATGAAAACCCATATCCGCCTTCTCCAAAAGTGGTGGAAGCGGTGCAAAAAGTGTTAGCCAATTCAGCAGATGTATTACGTTTATATCCAGATCCAGATGCTGCCGAACTCAAACAGGCCATTGCAAAACAGCAAAATGTCGCTGTTGAAAATGTCTTTGTGGGTAATGGTTCTGATGAAGTGCTTGCGCATATTTTTAAAGCATTTTTTGTGCAAGAGTTGCCCTTGCTTTACCCGGATATTACCTACAGTTTCTATCCGGTCTACAGTCAATTCTTTAGGGTAAAAACCAAGGCTTTGCCATTAAATGATGACTTTGAGATTGTGGTAGATGATTATAAGCAGCCAAATGGCGGGATTATCATCACCAATCCAAATGCGCCAACCAGTATTGCCTTAGGCTTGGCAGCGATTGAAGAGGTACTTCAGGCTAATCCAAACTCCGTGGTTGTCATTGATGAAGCCTATGTGGACTTTGGTGCTGAATCTGCCGTCAGTCTGGTGGAGAAATATGAAAACTTGGTGGTCTGTCAAACAACGTCGAAATCTCGGTCGCTTGCAGGCTTACGTGTGGGTTTTGCCATTGCACAGCCACACTTAATTGCAGCACTGGAAGCAGTAAAAAACAGTTTTAACTCTTATCCGATGGATCGTTTTGCCATAGCTGCGGCAGTAGCCTCTTTTGAAGATCAGGCTTATTTTGAAGCACAAAATCAGAAGGTGATAGCCAGTCGTGAACAGCTGATTGCCCAATTAACTGAAATCGGATTTAAAATTTTACCATCGAGTGCCAACTTCATTTTTGTAACCTTGCCTACAAAAGATGCGAGTGAATTAGCAGCAGAATTACGTGAACGAGGTATTATTGTACGTTACTTTAATAAACCGCGGATTAACCAGTATCTACGGATTACTATCGGAACGGATGAGCAAAATCAGCGTTTAGTCAATACATTGAAAGATGATATTTTGGCCTGATTCTATCTCTTTTAATCCTCCTTTTACCAACACAAACTCTTGTCTTTTCTAACAGGAAAGTGAGACAAAATTTAAATCTAATAAAAGCGAATCTCAGGATTCGCTTTTTTGTAGATTGGGCATATACCAGGTATTTAATAAATCTATCATGGCTGAAACTTTATCAAAGCATTCCTGATATTCGGCATCACAATCAGAGGCAATGGTAATACCGCCGCCTGCCCACAAGGAAACATCTTGCTGGTACTTCTGAATGGAGCGAATCAGAATATTCCAGGAGCCTGTACCATCCTGATTAAAATACCCCATCGAGCCACAATAGGCACCGCGCGGAGCACCTTCTAGTTCTTTAATGATCTGCATGGCACGAATTTTGGGAGCACCGGTAATTGAGCCGCCGGGAAGGGCAGACATTAGTACCTCAAAAGGGTTTACTTCAGGTTTCAATTTTGCTTCCACCTCGCTCACCATATGATGTACTTGATTAAAGCTTTCAATATTAAAAAGTTTTGGTGTTTTAACTGAACCTGTTTCCGCATAAACACTCAGATCATTACGTAATAGGTCAACAATCATGACATTCTCTGCCATATCCTTTTTTGAAGATTGTAATCTTTGTTTCGATTGTTCATCCTGAACTGGATCGCTATAGCGTGGCATAGTGCCTTTGATCGGTTTGGTGACGATTTTGTGATTCGCTTCAAAATCAATAAACAGCTCGGGCGAACAGCTTAATAATTCAAAATCATTAATTTTTAAATACCCTGAATACGGTGCATCAGTCAGTTGCCAAAATTTTGAGGCAGTTGCTAATAATGAGCCTTCGGCCCGAGCCACAAACTCTTGGGTTAAGTTAATCTGATAACAGTCACCAGCAACAATATAATCCTGAATTTTTTGAAATGCCTGATCATAGGTAGATTTATTCCAGCGTGGTTGACAGAGGTTTTTAAGTTGAAGTTCTGGCAGACGGGAGGGCTGAATTAAAAGGCGCTGAATATAATTAAACATCTCGTCTGCTTGAGGATCATCACTATAAAATATCCAATCCCCGGCAATCGGTTTAATATAAGAGTTAAATTGACCTAAAAATAAAGCAGGCTGGGATTTATTTGGATAATCAACCTGCTGTTGAGCAGCATAATCATAGCCAATAAAACCGACATAGCCTCCTGAAAAACTATTCTTTTCATTTGTCATTGTATGTTGATCATGAAGGAAATTTATATCAAATTTCATATTATGAGGGTGATATTGATCAATACCGATTCTTTTAAATCCCCTCACTTGTTCAGCCTGAACAATAAAATATTCCCGTGCACAGCAGGCAATAAAAGGTTGGCCATCATTATTTAAATAGACCAGATGATCTAGGCTGTTTAATCTAGACAGCATATCTTCAAGCAAAGGAGATAGAACTTTTAAAGGACGTTGATACAAGGTCTTGGTCATGCAAATTAATAGATTTCGAGATGACCTATTATTTTATATCAAGCAGCACAAAAAATACTTTTAAATCGCCAAATACCGTTTGTCGGTAAGCCGTAGATTGCGACCAACGACAGTTGATCAAAATCCGCCTCAACGCTAAGTTAAGTGGGCGAGCAAAATTACTCAAGGAAAGATGTTTTGGGTTGTTAGAAAATAAAAAAATACAACCTGAACACTGAGTGATTCACAACCAAAAAAATAGTACTCTTGGGAGAGTAAACAATGAAAAAATTCACTAAATTAGCTTTAGCGACTTCAATTGCTTTCAGTGCAAATGCGATGGCGATGCAAGCCATGGATGATGCATCTCTTAGCGCCACAACGGGTCAAGATGGTATCAATATCGGGATCGGTATTTCAAAAATTGAAATTGATAAACTTTTTATTCATGACAATGATGGTTTAAATACTAGCACTACGGGTGGAACAGCTACAGCGGGTGCCATTGTAATTAAAGGTGATGGCAAGGCCGGCAGCGTAAATGAAAATCATGGTCTCGTCATTGGTGCAAACTATGACTCCCTGTTGGCGTCTAAGAACTTGGCTGATTTGCAGATTGACTCGGATGCGGGTAATACTGCCAATGGTGGGGCATTCTTAAATATTGCTGCGCAAGTTTCAGGTTTAAAGATTAATATTGGTGAAATTGGTGTGGCTGCATCGAATGCTATGCCAGATGCAAGTGCGACTTCTATCCGTCGTGGTGCTTCTACAAGCAATTATAATGCGATTTTAAGTGGTCTGGAAATCGTAACCGGTACAATGGATGCGAATATTCAGGTCGGTGCTGCTCCTCAAGGTGCAATGATCAAGTTAAATACAACAATGGTGGGCGGTCTGGAAATCAAAAACCTAGGTATCCTTGATAACTCGACAAAAGGTAAATCTATTGGCGAGGTTACAGTTGGCGGTAATACTGTTCCTGTAGCTACTCAAGAAGCGGGTGAAATCTTTATCGAGAGTATCAAAGTGGCTGATGCAAACTCTAAAGATTTAACCATTAGTCAAAATATCTCCGTATTTAATGATGCTTATGTTGGCCCTTCTACCACGGTCGGTAAGGCTGCACATCTCCGTATCGTAAGTAATGATACGGGGGCAAAAGACCAATATATTAAAGGCATCCATTTAGGTAGCCGCACCGCAGGTTCAATTGGTGATATGGAAGTCCAAGGTCTTCAAACTTATTATTCGCCATCTGCTGGCACATATACAAAAGGCGCAGTTATTACGATTTCTGGTCGTTAATATTGCATAAAAAAGCGCGTGTTTACACGCGCTTTTTTTACGCATAAATATTTATCTGAAAAATAAAAAAATGCTGTTTTTTTTTGAAAAAAAAGGTATCTTGCTAGTTACAAGGAAGTAGAGTGAATACTCTATAAAAATAAAAGTAAGCATATTCTGCTGATGATAAGAAAAGTTAATAAATATGTTAGAGATTGCGTTGGGCTCGGCATTGATATATTACGCTGCCAAAGAAGCTCTGGATATTAAAAAACAGCCGCAAGGAGCTGTTCACTATACTGAAGTTCTTGATTCACGAAATGATTCTTTTGTGCGTATGCACCGTGAACCGGTAGAAGTCAAACCTGCTATTTTCGAGCAGTTCCAGGGAATTGTACGCCAAGCTTATGATTATAGCTGCGGTTCCGCTGCGCTCACCACTTTGCTGAATGGTTATGTAGGCACACAATTAGATGAAGAGCAGGTGATGAATGGTCTGATCAAATTTGGTGAAACAGACAGAATCATTGAGCGCCGTAGTTTTTCTCTTCTTGATATGAAGCGTTTTGTGGCTGCTTTAGGTTTGGAAAGCGGGGGGTATCGTGGTGAGTTCGACGATTTGGTCAAACAGGGGCAGCCTGCAATTGTGCCTATTTCTTATGCAGGATTTAAGCACTTCGTTGTTTATAAAGCTTATAAAGATGGACGGGTTTATGTAGCTGATCCGGCATTGGGGAATATCAGTTTTGATGTACAGCGTTTTAAAGATATTTGGGAAAATAACACTCTCTATTTAATTAATGTGCCAGAACAATATCGAAAAAATTTCTTGACCTTAAAAGACACCGATATGCGGCATGTAGAGGATGCAACGATTAACCGTTATGCCTTGGTTGACCTGCAATATCCACAATTTTATATGGATAAAATTGCCGATAAAGCTTCAACAATCCGTATGGACCGTAATCGCAATACAGAATCAGAGCAATTTGGGGAATATCAATATAATTTCCTAAGGCTGTATTACAAAAACAAATAAAACCAGAACCTGGCTATAAAAATTAAAATGGTGAAATGGATATGAATGGTAAATGGATGAACAAAACGTTTTTGGTACTCAGTATTCAAATGGTAATGGGAGTTGCATTTGCTGCTGAAGAACCAGCATTGGGTGAATATGAAAGTGTAGATGAAAAGGTCATTGAGACTGCTGCAGCAGCTCAAACCAGTCAAGTGGAATCATCTTCTGTTGAAGAGGTAAAGCTGGGTGCAGATGAAATAGTCCAAGAAGAAATAGCTACTGACACCACAGCCTCTGTAGAAACTCAAACGCCAGCCCAACCTCAGGCAACACAAAGCACCAATGCCTCTCAAGCCTTACAGCAACAAGAGGGCGATACTACTCAGGCTGGAAATTTAGAAGAAGTATTTACTTCAAATGAACGTCAATACTCACTGATTAAAAAAGGTGAGATTTCCTCTTATTATGATATTGATTATACCTATTATCGAGATACTCAGCTTGATATGGAAATGGCGCAAGGCCAACTTTACCAGCTACGTGTCCAGGAAAATGCAACGCATAGTCTGACCAATACATTCACTTTTCAATATGGTTTAAAAGATAATTTAACTTTAACAGCATCCTTACCTTTGGTGGCGAAAAGTGATCTGTTAAAAGACACCTCTACTGCAGGGCTTGGAGATATTAATTTAGGCGCACGGTGGGAACCCTTTCCGCTAAAAGCAGGCCGTTTACCACTCATTTTATTTGGCAATATATCGACCAAAACTGGTGAAAGTCCTTATGAAATTAATGCTGCAACGGATCTGGCAGCAGGTAAGGGTTATTATTCTGTCGGTATAGGTGCAAGTACGCGTAAGTATATTGATCCGGTGGTTCTCTTTGCTTCCGTCTCGGCAAATTATGGATTCAAAGAATCCGGTTTAAACCAAATTCGCGGCCGACGCATCATTGAAGAGTTTGATCCAGGCATTAGCGGTGGTTTTGCTTTCGGTTTTGCCTATTCATTTAATTATGATGTTTCGATGACCATGTCTTATCAGCAAAGCTTTAACACGGGCGCAGAATTTAGCTATAACACGGGCGAGAGCTATTCGGCTGCAGATCAGACCAGTTCAACTTTTGCAATTTCTCTAGGAGTGCGGGTGTCTCCAGAAACGATTGTGAATGGAACCTTGGGCTTGGGTTTGACAGAAGATGCACCAGATGTTTCGTTGGGGCTTTCCTTCCCATTGGATATTTTAGGTTTCGGCAAGAAAATCAGTTAAGAGGGCTGTCGTATGAAGAACATTCGACTCAGCCCGTTATTAACAGGAATTATTCTTGCGGGCTGTTCAAGTTATACCTTTGCACAGTTGGGAACCAACCTTTCGGTTGATTTGCGTGCATTGTCCATGGGGAATGCGGTGACTGCAGACCCTCCAGGGGTGAATGCCATTCACTTTAACCCGGCAGGACTTACCAAGATTGATGGTCTGCAAACCGAGCAACAAATTATTATTGCAGATTTCAATATTCAGCGTGAGTTTAGTGTTCCAGCAGGCTATAACGTCTTCGGTTATTCTGATGATCCTCTAGTCTGTCACGACGGACCAGAAGTTTCATCTGACCTGTGTACCGACTTCAAGGGACCGGTTAACGGCGATGTAGAATATGTCAGCCTGTATGTGCCTATTCTGAAAAAAATGGTGGATTTGGGAGAAGGTTTGCCGATTGCGGCACCGACGATGGGAGTCGCTTATAATCCACCTGGATCGAAAGCAACCTATGCTACAGCTGTATATGCACCTTTAATTGCAGGTTTTGGCCATGAAGATGGTAATCCCGCCAACTTTATGGGACAGCAGGTCGCTTTGGAAAGGATCACTTATCTGTCCCCATCCATTGGTTATGAGATTAATGACCAGCTTTCGATTGGGGCATCTGTGGGAATGTCTTATCAGGCCGTTGCCATGAAAACAGATTTACGTTTTCCGAATGAGCTGATCGGCATGTTACGTATGATTGATGAAGTCGTATGTACACCATTTAAAGAAAACTCCGACATCATTACCGATATTTTATTACTCGGAATCTGTAATGCTGAAGAAGGGATGAATCCATTTGGTAAATTTGGCCAAATGGAGCTGGCACTGGAGCAGAACCTCAGTCCAAGTTATAACTTGGGTATCTTATGGGAGCCAACGGAAGACTTTAGTTTTGGTATGGTTTATCAAAGCGCGGCAAAAATGCGCTTAAAGGGCAAATATCATATTGATAATGCTAAAGCACCTCAGGAATTGATTCGGGGATTAATGACTTCACCAACCGGTCAGATCCTGGCTGCGATTCTGGGTTTTCCCAATTATATTCCTAGCAGTGAATCAGGTCTGGTGGCGATGGATTTTGAATATCCAGCCCACTTTCAGGCCGGTATTAAATATAAACTCATGCCGGATTTACAAGTTAATCTTGATATTGGCTGGACGGACTATAAAGCATGGGAGCAGTTTAAATTTGAATTTGACCGTAGTATTTCTGCTTTAAAAATTGCCAAACTTTTATCCCCGCATGTCACGGATTCTTCGCTTGCCTTGCCTTTAGGATTTGAATCGCCGTGGAACTTCGGCATAGGAGTAGAATATTCAGCGACCGACCGTTTAAAACTACGTGCGGGCTATGAGCCAAGAACCAGTGCAATTCCTAAGGATAAACGAAATACGATGGTTCCTATTAATGGGGCACAGTTATTTGGCCTAGGACTGGGTTACCGTTTCGATGCTGATACCGATCTGGACTTATCTATTGGCTTTCTGCGCAGTAAAGATAACATTCCTGCCAATACCAGTAGCCTGGCGAATCAGACAGGTGTCAATAACCTGTTGCTCAACCCTTATGCAGGCTTGAATGTCAAAACAGATACCAAGATTACTATTTTAGGTTTGAACTATCGTACACGCTGGTAAGAAAAATATGATGAAAGCAGGGAAGACAGGGTTAAAGCTATTACTCGCCATGAGTTTGGGATCATGGTCATGGTATAGCTATGCTAAAGAGTTTATTAGCATCATTGGTCCGGATGGCCGACCTTTGGTGGTGCCACGTACTGCTACTGAGCAGAAAACTACGACAAAAAAAGTTCAACCTGCTTCAGTATCTTACTCTTCTCCCAAAGTCCTCTCCCAACAGGCACGGCAGAAGTCACAGAGCGCATCAGAAAATAATGTGACCAAGGCTGAGCCAGAAATGAGGTTGGTACAACCAGTACAACTAGAAGTAGAAGCTAAAGTCGGGTATCCAGAGGTAGAGGCAGCTACACAGGTAACAAGTTTTTCAGCTTCCAATGTATCTCAATCCAAACCTCAGCAAGCTGTCACACTTCCTCATCTCACACCTGCTCCAAAGAGTGGATTTAGTCACATAGATGGCGTGGATTATGTAGAGAGTGAATATCTGGAAAGCAAAGAGTTTAATTTAGAAGGCAAAAAGCGTTTTTACAGTATGCCGGAAGGAGTGGTGGATAAGAATATAGGATCAACCCGAATACAAACGGTTGAGCGTGAGAAAGGCGTTGGGCAGTCTATTCTAAAATCTTTATTTGCTGGTCCGAGTGTAGATACGGCTCCTATTACACTTGCGCAAAGCTATTATCGTATTTCACAGTTAGAAACTGTTGAGAGTCTGGGACAGCAATGTTTTAAGCATAAAAAAGTTCAGCAGGCCAAACACATGATTGTAGGTAAACGTATCAATTTATGGCCACGCGCACCTTTAAAGGCGGATGAGTTTGATTTTGAAATAGTGAGGCTTGATCCGGGTATTAAAAATGTACAGATTCAGTCTTATGCAGCGCGCCAGCATAATCCTGCTTATTACTGGCCATTTGCAGTATTTTTAGATCAGAAAGCTTGTGTACTCGAAGGAGCAGGGGGCTTTAAAAGTCAGCAACAAGCAGCGAATATTATACGACATGAGTATATTGAAGGGATTATCCAGGTCCCAGAACAGGCTCGCTATCTGTTATTAACCCCATTAGCTTCAGCGATTGATATTGAAGACAAGCAGCTCACTAATTACGGACAATTAAAACTGGTCGCAATTCGTTAAGGATAATTTGAGTAAAAAAAATGAAAAAGAATTTATTATATCCATTTGCTTTAACTACCCTGGTGATGGCTTTAACCGCCTGCGGAGGAGAAAGCGCCAACGTCATACCAGAACCCGAGGAAGCGACAACCAACGGCTCTTGTAATCCTACAGCAAGTAACTGTCTGGAGTGGGGACTTGAATATCCATTAGATGGTCTGAAATTTAATTGTAGCGGAGATAAAGAAAATAAGTTTATTACTTTGTTTAATGTACGCGATGGAGTGGCTTCAGGAAGCTGCCAAAAAACGGATCATGTGGAATTCTATATTGAAAGTCATGGTGGACGTAAGATTGAGCTTGGATCAATTAAACTGAGTGAGTTTCTGAGCTTGAGCACGACCAGCCAGCTTCCACGCTTGAGTGTTCTGGATATTGCCAAAGGTATTACTGGCCGATCTGTATATGAGCTGAAACCTTCGGATGCCACGGTTCAGGTAGCGATGAAACTGGTGAAAATCTGGCAGACCATGGCACTAGATCAAGGGAATATTTATAATCCGACAGATGTACAGCCGCTCTATATCGAAGATAGTCGTAAAGCCCTGGATCAGCTCAGCAAAAATATTAAATTGACGGATACTGACTTTGTAGAAATCCTGAAACCGGCACTGGATATTAGCAAGATTAGTGATGAGCAGGCATTTAAGGTGGTGGAAAAGTTAGCCAATATTGCCAATGCTGCGGTCTATCAGCCAGAATTTTCTTTATTCTCCACATCCGGGATTATCGGCAATCAGTTCTCGGGTTCAGATGGCCTGACGGGATGTAATAAACCAAGTTGTGATATTAAAGATAAAACAAATAAATACTTGTTTGGTCATTTCATGTTGATTACCGATCGTCAAGGCTATACTTTCGGCAGTGGACTGCAATGGCGTGATAGCCAGTTAAAGCTTGCTGATAGTAATCTGAGTTCGCTCGGAGGAATCAATGCCGAGTTAATCCGTAAAGTCAAACCCCAGCAGATGACCGCAAATCCTCAGACCTCATGGATTCACCCTGCAACTAAGACTATTTCAAATTATAAAATGAATATTGGGCATAAAGAGGCAAATAATGAGAGCCAACTTGAGGTTTATCAGGGGCGTTTGCTCAGTGATTATGTGATGGCTGGAAAAGAAAATTTCTATAAACTGATCACTGGTAAAACCAGTTTAGATGACAATGACCGTGCAAGCTTAGGCTTATGGCGCATGAATGCGGACAATGAAGATTATAGGGGAAGCGTAGATCTTTATAAGATTTATCCAATCAGTTATCTGGACCGGCAAGTTTTTAAAACAGTTGAAAATGTTCGCCCAGGAGAGAGCTATATCTTTCCAATGTACGGTAATCTGGAGTTTAAATTTACAGAGAGCAGTGTTGATCCGGTGACAGTCGGAATTGTGATTGACAGTAATGGCAATGTGCGTACCAACCGTCACTCAGCCACCCAACTTTCGACTGATCCAGTGAACGGTTGTACAGGGGACGTCTTGGCAAGTAATCTTCTGGATGAAAGAGGCGTGCAACAATACCGACTCGGTACTTTGGGGCGTGCCTTTACCCAGGATAAAACGGTATCCATGCGTTTGATCTTCGCAGATCCGGTGTTTGCTTCATTGAATGGAGCCTTGATTGGACTGAACTCGAGTATTCAAGGTTCAAGTAATTCAGCTGATCTGATTGTGGTCGGAGGAGCGCTACTGAATTTAAACCATGTGCTGAGTACACCAGTTGGACAAGCAGGACGGGTCAGTTTCGCTAACTCTGCTGGAGAAAATGTTGGTTGGGCCAATACCTATGCCAGCTTCCAGAAAATTTATAATAACAATAATACGGATGAAAGCCCTGCTGAGATCGAGGTGGCGAAATATAGTGGTGGAGAAGTCTCTTTTAGACTGGCTGAGTGTTATCAGGTTAAGGCGAAGGCCAATGGATAATAAAAGTTATAGATAAGTAACCTGTCTTAAAGCAGGATGCCAGTCAGTGAAAAAAATTGACTGGCATTTTTTGTTTGAGGTTCCTGAAAGTAGCTGTTCAAAAACCTCATTTATAATTCAATCCAGAAAGTACCACTGTATTTTGAAATATAAAGTGGACTTATATTAAAAATGACGGTTTCTAGAATAAGTGTAAGAGTTGAGGGTCATAGTGCGGTTTTGATATCCATAAAAACTAAGAACAGATGTTGGCTTTTGCAGAGATTTTTGGTGTAGGTGGGAGATTCTTATTTTGCTGAAAAAAGTAATTTATTTAATTCAAGTTTTTGAATATATTGGAAAAAACAATAAGCGCTTGTTATAGAAGATAAAAAATATTTCTAAGGATTCTTACTGATCACGCTTCATTTTAAGCCAACTTTTTTACTGATTTTCCGACTTTATCATTTAACCGGTGTGATCCAGACGTGTACCGAGAGTTTCCAGATGCATCGGGAAATGATGAGTTTTACGGTCTTCAAAATAATGCCGAAGTGTCTGCTCTACACTTGGAAAGGCCAGTTCTGTCCAGGGAATATTTTCTTCCTCAAACAGTTGGCTTTCAATGGTTTCTTCACCCGCGCCAAATTTTCCATTAAGCAGGGTGGACTTAAACAGGACATAAATCTGGCCAATCCGCGGAATATTATACATACAGTACAACTGTTCAATCTCGATTTCAGCCTCGGCTTCTTCACGAGTTTCCCGCGCTGCCCCTTGTTCCATGGTCTCAAACAGTTCCATATAGCCGGCGGGTAAAGTCCATAAACCATAACGTGGTTCGATTGCACGGCGGCAGAGCAAGACTTTATTTTCCCAGACCACCAAGGCACCACAAATAATTTTGGGGTTGATGTAATGAATATATCCACAGGTGGTACATACCTTGCGAAGCTGCTGGTCGCCTAAAGGAATTTTATCTGTTGTCGTATGTCCACAATTCACACAGAAGTTCATATTCATCATCAATGATACTGGGTAAGGTCAGGATAACTGAAAAATCAAATTTTGGCATCATTTCTATCCAGTTGAATCAAAAATCAGCTATGATGAAATCATCCTTATCAGGAGAAAAATCAATGCATGAGCTGGAATTGACACAAAAGTTACAGCAACGTTTACGTTTTTCCAAACGTATTCAGATTGCACATGCTGCTGTGTTGATTGCTATTACAGATGAAGCTAATCCCAAAGTATTACTGACACGCCGTTCGGCTTATCTGAATAGTCATGCCGGAGAAGTTTCCTTTCCAGGCGGGAAACGTGATCCACAGGATACCAGTAATATTGTCGTGGCTCTGCGAGAAGCCTATGAGGAAACGGCACTCAGCCCTTTTGATGTACATTTAATGGGTGATTTGCCCATGCAAAAAGCCCGAAATGGCATGCTGGTCAAACCAATTGTCGGACTGATTCCACCACAGGTTGAGCTGATTGCTCAGCCTTCAGAAATTGACCGGATATTTTTTGTTTCTTTACAGCATTTGCTGGATGCCCAGCCGATACCTTATGAAGTGCGCTTTGCCCAGCAGTCCTTATATTTTCCGAGTATGCGGGTGGAGAATGAAATTGTCTGGGGCCTGACGGCGCGTATGTTGATTTCATTATTTCAGTATGGTTTGGATTATAAAAAAGACTGGCCATTTTTACTGAATTCACCTGTGTTTACACGCTCCAAATTTTTTAACTATTGAACAGGATTTCAGCCATGTTATACAAGTTTCAGGGACATATGCCTCAAGCACTGCATCAACCGTGGGACGGTTGGGTTGCCCCGACTGCGACAGTGATCGGGCAGGTCGAACTCGGCAAGCAGGTCAGCATCTGGTTTGGTGCAGTGGTCCGTGCAGATAACAGTAAAATTCATTTGGGGGATTTTACCAATGTACAGGAAAATGCTGTGCTACATACTGATGCGGGCATTGAGATGCATATCGGCAATTATGTCACCATTGGTCATCAGGCGATGTTGCACGGCTGTACCATTGGCGAGAATAGCCTGATCGGGATTCAGGCCGTGATCCTGAACCATGCAGTGATTGGTAAGAATTGTATTATTGGCGCCAATGCCCTGATTCCGGAAGGTAAAGTAATTCCTGACAATTCGGTCGTGATGGGATCTCCTGGCAAGGTGGTCAAGACTCTGGATGAAGCCAGTATTCAAAAGCTGAAAATGAGCGCGATGCATTATGCCGGGCATTTTCCGAAATTCCAGGCTCTGGAAGAAGTTCAGCTCTAATTCAAAATTTTATCAAACTTAGAGGCTGTTAACACGTCATAAATAGATTGGGCTGTGGAACAGGCATCGCTTTGTTCGCAGCACAAAAGGATAAGCATACTCTCCAATAAGCCTAGATTTTTCTAGGCATTTTTGTATCCTACTCGTGAAAATCTCGCCTAGAAGATAGCAGTGGAGTATTATATCTGCGTTTTTATATTCTCTGAATAAGGGTGTGCATGAAAGTGCTGGCACTGGAAACTGCCAATGAGCAGTGTTCCGTTTCTGTGATTGATGATACTCAAACGTTATTTTTTCAGCTGGATGCGCGCGCCAAGGCACAAACGCAAACCATTCTTCCCATGATTGAACAAGGCTTGAACGAGTTGGGACTAGCTGTAGCTGATCTCACCGCGATTGCTTTTAGCCGCGGACCGGGTTCATTTAGTGGCGTCCGGATTAATGCAGCAGTGACTCAAGCCCTGGCCTGGTCAAATGACTTGCCAGTGATTCCTGTCTCGACTTTACAGGCTTTAGCACAGGCAGCTTATCGTTTGCAGGGGCTAACCGAAGTCTCTGCTGTGCTGGATGCGCGCATGAACGAAGTTTACATTGCTAGCTATCGGCTTGATGATACAGGTATTATGCAGCCAGTCCATGAAGAACAATTATTAAGTTATGCCGATGGGGCTAAGGCTGCCATATTTATGCCAGTAGGTTCAGGTGCCGAGCTGGTGCAAAATGAACAGTCTGATTATAAAGCAGTGAGTGCAACTGCACAGGATGTTGCGGTCATTGCACGTGCGGCAGCAAAAAATGAAAACTGGGTCAGTGCAGAATTGGCATTACCTGTTTATTTACGTGAGAACGCGTGGAAAAAAATTCCAGAACAAGGCAAAGCATAATTAATTAGGATTAAGCATGGATCTTTTACTGCTGCTCAAAGCGGCAATCATGGGTATAGTCGAAGGTATTACCGAGTTTTTGCCTATTTCCAGTACCGGGCATCTGATTTTGGCTTCAGAGTTAATGAACTTCTGGAGCAAAGAAAAAAGTGATGTATTTGTGATTGCCATTCAGATGGGAGCAATTGCTGCGGTTATTTATGAGTACTGGACCCGACTCTGGGGTGCGGCGACCGGGATTGTAAGTGGCGAACCTCAGGGACGCCGTTTGGGTATTGGATTGATACTGGCTTCTATTCCGATTGTGCTGGTCGGTCTGACTTTGGGACAAACTGTCAAAGAGCTGTTATTTAACAATATTGCGATTGCCATTGGGCTGATTGTGGGTGGCCTGATCATTATCTGGATCGAAAAGAATCCTCCGCAGGTGCGCGCCAAAGAGGTTGAAGATCTGACTATTAAAGATGCGGTCTGGATCGGACTGATTCAGGTTTTGTCCTTGATACCGGGCACTTCACGCTCGGGTGCGACCATTATTGGGGCGATGTTCCTCGGTGTATCGCGTAAGGCGGCAACCGAGTTTTCTTTCTTTCTGGGAATTCCGGTGATTGTGGGGGCGGGTCTGCTCGACCTGTATCAAAGCTATGGGGTTTTCCATACCACCGAAGACTGGGTCGTGCTGGCAGTCGGGATTTTGGTGTCCTTTGTTTCGGCCTTGCTATTAATCCGTGCTTTGGTGGCATATGTAGCCAAACGCGATTTCATGATCTTTGCCTGGTACCGGATTGTATCCGGGCTGCTGATCTTGTTATTTGCCTATACAGGTTGGACATTATGGTAAACCAGATTCGTCTCTATACCGAATCTGACCATGTAGAGAAAGCACAGCACTTTGAGGCTGTGCTTTCTTCTCGTGGGGTAGAGACTGAAATTGTAACAGTAGAAAAACTGAATGCCCGCTTTCTTCGTTTACATCCTGAGCTTGGCCTGTGTGTCGATGTGGACGGCTTGTGGCTATGTGCCAATGGCATGAAAATGCAGCCTGACTGGCAGGCCGAAACTGCCCGTTTAAAGCGTGCATCCTTAAAGTCGGAAATGATCGCTCGTGCCTGTAATCTGGCAGAAAAACCGTTTCTGATTGATGCGACGGCAGGTTTGGGACATGACAGCCTGTTAATGGCACATTTAGGTGCCCAAGTCACTTTGGTAGAGCGGCACCCGATTCTATTTACCCTGCTGGAAGACAGCCATATCCGTGCCCGTCAGGATGCTTTTTTGAGTCAGGTGGTTGCGCGTATTCATCTGGTTTTTTCTGACTCGGCAGATTATTTAAAATCCCGGGCGGAACAGAAAAACCTGGTCGATGTGGTGTATCTGGACCCGATGTTTCCACAGCGTGACCAGAACCAGCAAGCGCCCAAAAAGCAGGCACAGGTCAAAAAGCAGATGCAACTCTTACACCTGCTACTGCCAGAAGATGGAGAGATGGATCTGGGCGATCATCTGCTGGAACTGGCACAGGATATTGCAAAACGTGTGGTGGTAAAACGCCCGCGTCTGGCGGTTTTTTTGGCGGGAAAACAGCCAGATCATCAATGGCAAGGTGATGCTTGCCGTTTTGATGCATATTTTCAGCATGAACTTGTAGCTTAATATGATAACTGCTTCTAAATTAATCAAGGATTTGTTATATATGTAACAACTGGCATTGATAAAACTATTATCAGACATACACTTATTTAACACTTGAGCGAGCTATTTATCTCCCTGACCTCCTATGATCGACTTTAAACCCTCCATTAATTTTTGGCATGATTTTAAAAGCAACCAAATGGCTGGAGTATGGTTATTTTTAGGATCGCGACGCTCGTTGCAGCTGGTGCGTCCTTCCATTGTCCAGCTGGTGTTTTGGGGAGTTTTGGGTGGCTGTGCCAACAGCCTGTTTAGCTGGCTGAGTTCTGGCCGTATTGGTGATTTTAACTCGCAAGGTCTGATCAGCTATGCGCTCTGGCCTTTTATTGCCCTGATTGTCGGGATTTTTCTGTCCCAGCGGATTAATAATCCACGTTTGATGTTGGTGCCGGCCTTGTTATGGCTGGTACTCGATACGCATATCATGCTGTTTCAATCTCTGATTCAGTATCTCGGGGATATCGATTATCTGCCTTATGTGTTGTATCCGTATATTCCGACCCTGTTTGTGGTGCTGTTTGTCTGGCAAAGTCTGGCAGTGGTCTGGGTAATCTCGCGTGAGCTGCAATGGCCATGGTGGGAGCGGGCGCTGATTATACTGGCCACTTTATTTACTCTGGTGGTCTGGCAGATTTCGATTAAGGACCAGCCGATCTGGAAAGTGGAAGAAACTCCGCCAAGTTTTGCAGAAGATGCCTTTTATGCACAGCCGACGCTGCTGAATAAAGCGCTGGACAATATTCAGTATGGAGAGTTTGCCCAGTCACACTGGTATTTTATGGGGATTGCTGGCGCCAGTTACCAGGATGTGTTTTATTCGGAAATCGAGCGGATTAAAGAACAGTTTGATACCCGTTTTGGTACCTATGGCCGTTCCATTGCCCTGGTGAATCATCCAGCGACCCGCACCCAGATACCGATTGCCTCCAGAACCAGTATGGAGTTGGCGCTACGCCGCATCGGCCAGCAGATGAATCGCGAAAGTGATGTGCTGTTTTTGTATATGACCTCTCATGGTTTGCCAAATACTTTTGAAATGGAAAATGCACCTTTGGATCTGGCACAGGTCGATCCGAAATGGTTACGCGAGACGCTGGATGCTTCTGGCATTCGCTGGCGGGTGATTGTCATTTCTGCCTGTTTCTCGGGAAGCTTTGTCTCAGCCTTGCAAAATGATAACACTCTGGTTATTACTGCTTCTGCGGCGGACCGCCAGTCTTTTGGCTGTTCAAATGAAGCCGACTATACTTATTTTGGCCGCGCGTTTTTTGATGAGGCCATGCGTGAGAACAGCAGTTTAAAAGCGTCTTTTGAACAGGCCGCAAATACAGTAGCCAAATGGGAGTCTGCTCAAGGTTTTGAGCCATCAGAACCGCAGTGGATGATTGGCAAGAATATGGAACTGATGTTGCCGCAACTGGAGCAGCAGTTATTTCCAGAGATGACAACTGTGAAACAGTCTCCTTAAATATTTTTTTCGCAGCAGGTCTGCAAGCAGAATAGGGATATAGCATGGAACTTGTACAGAACAATAGAAGCTTCGACGGTGAACAGCGGATTTATCGTTTTGATTGCAAAACCTTAAAAACCCCGACCAGATTTGGAATTTTTCTGCCGCCTCAAGCACTGGCCGGGGAGAGCTGTCCAGCACTGTTTTACCTTGCTGGCCTGACCTGTACTGAGGAAACTTTTGCAATTAAGGCTCATGCACAGCGTTTGGCGGCACAATTGGGCCTGATTCTGATTACTCCGGATACCTCACCACGCGGAGAAGGCGTGGCAGAAGGCGACAACTGGGATATTGGCCAAGGTGCCGGATTCTATATCAATGCAACCCAGACACCTTGGGCTGAGCATTATCAGATGGAAAGCTTTATCGTAGATGAGCTTTACCAATTAGTGAATGATGAGTTTGTGATTCAGCCAGGTAAAATCGGAATTTTCGGTCATAGTATGGGTGGACATGGGGCGCTTACCCTGGCTTTTAAATATCCTGAAAAATTTAGCTCTGTCTCGGCATTTGCCCCGATCTGTGCGCCAAGTCAGTGTCCATGGGGAGAAAAAGCCTTTAGCCATTATTTGGGTGAGAACCGGGCTGAATGGCAGCAACATGATGCAACTGAGCTGATCAAAGCCAAAGGGGTCTTATTTAATGATATTCTGATTGATCAGGGTTCTTCTGATCAGTTCTATAATCAGCTGAATCCAGAGCTGTTTCAGCAGGCCTGTGACAGTGTGCAGCAGAAACTCACACTACGTGAACATTTGGGGTATGATCATGGCTATTACTTTATTCAAAGTTTTATCGATGATCATTTACAGTTTCATGCGGTACAATTACAACCTTAAGTGACTTTAAGGCTTATATAACTAAAAGAAAAAAATAGCATGGGCCCAATTAGAGCGTGGCCCATGTTTTTATGTATCAATTCTTATAATAAAAACCAGGGTAATTCATGCAAAACTCAAGAAATATTCAGGCTTCTTTTGAAGATTCCGGGGCCTTATCTTTTCCAGTTGAGCCTCGCGTCAGCAGCCTAGGCTTAGGCACTATCCAGCGGTTATGCTTTAAATGCCTTGTATAAGCAGCATATTTCGCCCCGACACTTTGCTCATTTCCTTGAACGGCTGGCCGAGACGAATCAGCAACAAGATGGAAGAAATCCGGCTGAAAAGTCTCTCGGGGGTTTTCTGAGCAGCCATCCGGCAACTGCTGAGCGCATTCAGGCAGTCAAAGCTTTTGAGTAGGAACACGCCCAACTTACTCCTTAAATTTTTTATCGGAGTCATGGTACTGCCACTCGGCAGTCAGTGGCTCCTGTCCCATACGGATCAGATGATCCAGAACCACATTTTCAAGTTTATTCAGGTCAGTAGATTCATCTGTGCTTTGAATCGTTACGGTAAGATGATCTGCCTCGGGTGTCAGACTCACTTCTGCACCTGGAAAATGAATCAGGAAATTTTGTTCGGTTTCATCAATATTAAATTTATGTTTCCAGTGATTAGCCAGGCGTTTGGCAATTCGTGAAGCTTGTTGCGTCTGGAGATAGGCTGTACTTTTCATGATCACGTCTCTCAATTTTTAACCTGAGCTGCACTTTAAACCAAGTCCTGATCAAGTTATAAGCTTATAAGCGTGACACAGTGTTTTATTCTTGCAACATCAAGAGCACAGTCGCCGGACTGGATTTGCTATAATGAGACACATCCAATTTCAGCTCATCAGGTTCTTCCATGTCCAAACCTTATTTAATTGCCCCCTCAATTCTGTCTGCCGATTTTGCCCGTTTAGGGGAAGAAGTGGAAAATGTCTTAGCCGCTGGGGCAGATGTGGTTCATTTTGATGTGATGGACAATCATTATGTACCGAACCTGACCTTTGGTGCAGGCGTATGTAAAGCTCTAAAAAACTATGGCATTCAGGCGCCTATTGATGTGCATTTGATGGTCAAGCCGGTTGATCGTATGATCGGGGATTTTCTTGAAGCAGGTGCGGATATTATTACCTTTCATCCAGAAGCTTCTGACCATATCGATCGTTCCTTGCAGCTGATCAAATCGGGCGGTGCAAAAGCAGGTCTGGTCTTTAACCCGGCCACGCCGTTGCATTATCTGGATTATGTTATGGACAAGGTTGATCAGATCCTGCTCATGAGTGTGAACCCGGGATTTGGTGGACAGAAGTTTATTCCAATGACCTTGGACAAGCTGCGTCAGGCTCGTCAGCTGATTGAGGCCTCAGGTCGTGATATTCGTCTGGAAGTGGACGGAGGAGTGGGGCCTGCGAATATTCGTGAAATTGCGGAAGCAGGTGCCGATATGTTTGTTGCAGGCTCAGCTATCTTTGGCAAACCGGATTATAAAGCTGTAATTGATGAAATGCGTGCAGAACTTGCTAAAGTCGGACAGGTTCAACTTTAATCGTTAGAATGTTTAAAGTGCATAAATCTGTGGATAACTTTATGGATAAGTGTGTAGATATCTATGTTGATAACCATATGGATAAGTTGCATAAAATGTAAACATTTGTGACTCTTTTGATTGCTTATTAGACAAAAAAAGTATAAAAAGAATTCGATTAGAGTTCTTTTTATACAGTGTATGCCTTTAATTCGGTGAATGTTTATTCACCAGTTTTGAGTATTTAGGCGAGTCAAAAAGTAATCAATAAGTATAGGGTCTGGCTTGAATCATATAAGATCTCCACGCTATTCTTTAAATTTAATTGGTATGTATTACTTAATAATTTGCGGATAACTGTGAGTTTTATTGTTAATAAAATTGATTAAATGAAAATGGAAAGAGTAACTGGGTATTTCTCCAGATTCAGCATAAGTTGAATATAAGGCTCTGTCTTGAGTATTTGGGTAAGGCAGGGTTAAATTAGATCTCTTTTAGTCAGGTTTTGTAAAAATTACAGTTCTAGAAACTGGATTGTATATCATCTATTTTCCTTATTCAGGAGGAACGACCTCCCTTGTTAGTTGCTTATTTAAATGAAAATTAACAGGAAAAATCGTCAGGACGGCCTGACTCTGTCATATAGGAGGAAGGCGAAATGGCCTGGATCATCTTAATTCTTGCGGGTTTATTTGAAATCGTGTGGGCATATTCAATGAAATTGTCTGACGGATTTACCCGGCTCACCCCAAGTCTTGTTACGCTGTTTTTCATGGTGCTGAGTTTTGTGCTACTGGCGTATGCCATGCGCACATTGCCCTTGGGGACGGCTTATACCATCTGGACTGGAATTGGAGCCGTTGGCTCATTTCTGGTTGGGGTGTTTATTCTGGGTGAGCCGGCTACTGCCATGCGCATGCTGGCAGCGGTGCTGATTATTTCCGGTCTTGTGTTGATGAAATTATCTTCATCTTAAAGCCTGTCGCACGTTTCAAAATTCCATTAAAATGAATAAGAGAACACTTCATTTTAGAGGAGTATGGTCATGCAGCTGAGTTATCTGAATATGGATTCACCTGTAGGGCAGTTGCGACTGGTGGCACATGAAACTGCACTGGTGGCTGTACTCTGGGATGGTGAAATGCCCCATTGGTTTAAATTGGCGTCACTGGTGGAGGGCCTGCAACATCCGGTATTGATTGAAACCAGACGCCAATTGCAGGAGTATTTCTCCGGTCAGCGCAGTGCCTTTGACGTACCTTTAGAATTTATCGGGACTGATTTTCAGAAAAAAGTCTGGCAGGCCTTGCTGAATATTCCCTATGGTCAGACCCGAAGCTATCGTGACATTGCCGAGCAGATTGGCAACAGTAAAGCGGTGCGTGCTGTCGGGGCAGCCAATGGTAAAAATCCGATTTCGATTATTACGCCTTGTCATCGCGTGATTGGCAGTAGCGGCAAGCTGGTCGGATTCGCGGGCGGCCTGGACAAAAAAGAAATTCTGTTAAATATTGAACAAAAAAATTAAGCTTTAAGTATCTAAAATAATTGAATAATTAAAATATGGAAAATTCTACAATATCGATATTTGGCTCACTCTGG
>NZ_SMTB01000032.1:0-27881 GCF_006864105.1 Acinetobacter sp. RF14B
CGAACTCAGAAGTGAAACCTCTTTGCGCTGATGGTAGTGTGGGGTTACCCATGTGAGAGTAAGTCATCGCCAGCTCATTATTCAAAATCCCCCTGCTAAAAAGCAGGGGGATTTCTTTTTTATAAAAATAAAAGAAATAAAAGAATTACATCGTTATCTATATGAGTCATCCGCAGCACTCAACTAGAGATATAGTATTATATCTATCCAGACTAATTATCAGATACATCTGCTAGGGGAATATAGTGCAAATTCTATCTGCTCTATTTGTTGGTTTGACATGCCATTAAACGATGATGATTTTGGCAGATATTGTCTGATCAGACCATTCGTATTTTCTGAGTTCAACCAAAGTTAAGAATACTCCCTGATAATTCTTACCTATTACAGTATCACCTCCGAGGTCTCCTAAACATTGTCGTTGATCAACAACCTCATCTCGGCACTGAATGCTAGTTTTATCAAAAACTTATCCTCTAATATCGGTATTTCTATAGCCATGTTTACGATATTTTTTTGATATCTTAAATGAAGATGAAGTTTAGCGCCTTTTGATTTATTTTGATAAATGTACTGTTAAATCCACTCCTGTAAAGGTACATCTAATCAATCCCATTATGTTAAAGCACCTGAAATTTTTTCAGGTGACTAGTTTAAGCCAATCAAATAATCAACATAAGCGAAAGTAAACACAATTATTTGTGATGAAGGATGATACTGTCTTTGATTTGCAAATTTTGCTGCTTGTTGAGCTCTATATCCACATTGCCCAGTATTTCTTTTTAATTCAGGATAGATGGTTGATCGTGAACGTCCTAAGTCGAGCAAGCGTAGCGATTAAACTTTTACTTTTTAAAGTTGCATAAATTTCGTATCTTATCATCTTGATAAAGTTGAGTGCATTTCTTCATTGTGTGCTTTCCAATTGCGAGTTAAAAAAGTCTAATGATTCTATGAATGCCCCTAACTTTTTCAACAAACTACAAATGTGTCACACTTGTGACTTGAATCTGCATAGATTGAAAAATTTAAAAACTATAATTAACTCATCAATAAAAACCAAAATTGAGTTTGTAGTTGTAATACGGATAAGTAGTTGGAATTGATCTTCATCCAAATTAATGAAATTAATAATTTAAATTTATACAAGAGTTTGTTTTCTTTTAAAGAAAAGAAGTTATTATCAAGAGAGCTATTGTTGTTCTGGCTCGTATTAAACTGCTTAGGAATTTATCTTTCATTAAATATGCTTTGATTTTATTAAGTAGAGTTAAACTAACCATTACTCATTAATATTATTCAATATATTTTAAATGAAATAGCCTAAGCGGTTTTGGGTCAATTCGTTTTCTTTAGGGATTAAAGTGCACTTTTTAAAGCTTGTTTATGTTGTTTAACTTGCTTGGCATAGCGTTTACCTTGTTTTCTCATCTTACGATTATTTTCGTAATTTGAAGGCCCAACATTGTAATAAGCGAGTGCTTTTTCCCAGTCTCCTGCGGATTGATGGTATTTAGTTAATATATAAGATCCACATTGAATATTGTTATTTTCATTATATAAGTTGCCTGGACAAGTTTGCTGCCAGTAGTGTGGCATCACTTGCATGAGTCCTACTGCACCTGCAGGCGAGACTGCCTGGCTCCGGTATGTCGATTCCTGGCGAATTACAGCAGCAACTAAAAGTGGATCTAGCCCCTGACGTTCTGAATGTAACACGATCATGGGAGATACTCGCTCAGCAGTACTGGCAGGTGTTGAATAAGCAATCTGAATACCTTTTGATAATTTGGCAGCACGTTTTTCTATAGATCCGCCACCCAAGGATGAGCACCCAGTAAAAACTAAAGTAGTGAGTACAATAGAAGAAAGTTTAAATGAAGTCGAACGAGATAATGGAGATTTAAGATTAAAATCAGTGAAATAACGAGAAAAAAGCAAAACTTAAGTTCCATGCCTAAATTACACGTTTAAATGGTATGTAAGCAATCCATTCGAGTCAACCCGAGAAACAGCAAAAACTCTCTATTTTTAAATAGAGCTATAAAGCTTTAAACGACTGAATTGATAAAACTTATATTTTGCTTTCATTAGGCTACAATTTAAACAAGATCTTATTGATTTATATTTTTTAAATTGATATTGAAATCAATCAGTCTATACAAGTACTACCGCAATAAATAATGCAAATTACTTAATTTAAAGCTTTTTTAACATCCAGATTTCACAGGCTTCACTATGTCCAGTATTTCCTTTAGGGGAGTCTAAATGCTCAAACCCCAGTTTTTTATACAGTCTGACCGCCTGCCACAGTGCTTCAGTGGTTTCTAAATAGACTGAATTAATGTGATGTGTCTGTGCAAATTCAAATGCTAACTCTAAAATTTTTTTAGCTAATCCTTGCTGACGGATTTCAGGTAGAAAGTACATTTTTTGAATTTCTAAAATATTTGCATCACCTTGCAGTGGAGCAATTCCACCACCACCATAGATTATATTTTGTTTATCTATAATTACCCAATAAGCTGAATTGGATTGCTGATAAACTTGATAAAGTTTATCTAAAATAGAATCCCCTACAGCAAAACCGGATTCAGCTGCCAGTCCAAATTCTTGGGAAACACGACGAATAATGGCAGCAATTTGAGCATTATCTTCAGGTTGAATTAGGCGAATAGAATACATATAAATTTATTGAATGGTGAAATAAAAAATGATGAATTTTTATAGCCTTAAATGCTTAAAAAATCCACCATTTAATCAATTTAATTGTTTGATTTATCAGCAAAGTAAAAACTATTTTAATTCACTAGAGGATTTATTCAGTTCACGTCGGGCAATAATCAGTTGTTGAATCTGTTGAGTACCTTCAAAAATATCCAAGATTTTGGAATCACGTGCCCATTTTTCCAGAAGTTCGGTTTCATTGTAGCCTAATGTAGCTGCCAGCTCGACGCATTTTAAGGTGATTTCATTACCGATCCGGCCAGCTTTGGCCTTAGAAATTGAAGCTTCACGTGAATTAGGTTTGCGATTATCCGCCATCCAGGCAGCTTTTAACATCAATAAACGTGCTGCTTCCCATTCCGCTTCCATACGGTAAATCTGTGCAGCGATATTGGAACTTTGTAAATATGGCGTGCTGTAGTGGGCATCTAGTTCATCTTTGAAAATCTCTTTAATACGCTCCAGAGATGCTTTTGCGCAGCCAATTGCCATAGCAGCCACCAAAGGACGGGTATTGTCAAAAGTTTCCATTACTCCCGCAAAACCTTTGGCGACATCGATCTCCTCATGCCCTAACAGGTTGGCAGCTGGAACACGGCAGTCAATAAAACTAATTGCTGCGGTATCTGAAGCTTTAATACCCAGTTTATGTTCCAGACGCTCAATCTTCATGCCAGGCGTATTTTTAGCGACCACAAAAGATTTGATGGCAGCACGGCCCAGTTTTTTATTCAGAGTTGCCCAGACTACAACCGCATCGGCACGTTCTCCAGAAGTCACAAAAATTTTCTCGCCATTCAGAATATAGTCATCGCCATCTTTTGTAGCCGTAGTACGAATGGCTGCCGAGTCTGAGCCACAACCCGGTTCTGTAATTGCCATAGCCGCCCAAATTCCCTGAAAGCGCGGTAACTGTTCATCATTGGCAACTGCAGCAATTGCAGAGTTTCCTAAACCTTGACGTGGCATGGATAACAATAGACCAGTATCGCCATAACACATCTCGACAATACTGAGCGCTGTAGACATATTGACGCCATTTTTATTACTTTCATCGCTATCACCGCGCTTGTTCACCGCAGCACCGGCATTCATGCCTTCACTACCTTGATTCATGCCATCGACGACAGAAGCCAGCATGTCCAGCTCTTTGGGATAAGTATGTTCAATTTTGTCATATTTACGTGAAATAGGGCGGAGTACATTTACTGCAACTTCATGGGCTTGATCAATCAGCATTTTAAATTTTTTAGGATTTTGTAAGTTCATCTCTTTTTTCCCTTATTTTTGCTCACGCATGCAAACCAGAATGCAGGATGGCAGTTGCTCTTAAATCCCGATACCAGCGTTCGACCGGATGCTCCTTGGTAAAGCCGTGTCCTCCGAGAATCTGTACGCCATCTGTACCAATTTTCATAGATTTTTCTGCACACAGCAGGCGTGCCAGATAGGCTTCACGATGAAAACTCTGACCAGATTCAGCCAGGCTCCCAGCATTCAGGACCAGCATCTGCATGGCATCTATTTCAATTGCCATATCTGCAATCATAAAAGCCACGCTTTGACGATGTGAAATTGGCTCACCAAAGGCAGTCCGTTCATTGGCATACTGTATGCAGTATTTTTTCACGGCCTCACAAGTACCGACGGCCATCGCGCACCACATTAAATTGCCTAGGTCCACAAAAGCGGTGTAATGAAAATCTTCATCTCCTAAGCGCTGAGCTGGTGTGTTAGCAAATTTCAAGCTCACGGTTTGAGTGGCTTTTAGGCCCATGGCTGGAGATTTTTGTGCAGTAATGGTCTGGTTACGCTGTACAACAAAGACGTCGGCCGTTCCATTCAAACTGGCACTGACCAGATAGAGGTCAGCACTTTCTCCCAGAATGACCAGCGTCTTTTCCCCATTGATCAGATAATGATCCTGATGGGGGGTGGCTGTGGTCTTTAGCTGATATGGATTAAATGCGGCAGTTGCTTCCTGTACTGCAAAAGTGGCTTTTAGCTGAGGGTCTTCAGTAAAGGCAGAAAGATAATCTGTCTCGATCTGTTCCGAACCCCAGTGAGTAAGGGCATTGATGACACTAAAGGTAGATAGCAACCCGGCTGTCAAGCTGAAATCACCTTGGGCTAGACTTTGGGCAATCAGAACATTACTGACAATATTCTGCTCTGATGCCACACCACCTAAAGCTTCAGGAAGGGCATAAAAGTTGAGGCCTAAATCAGTTGAATATTGCCAGAGTTCCTTGGGAAAGTTTTCATGGTGATCTGCCTCATGTGCCAGAGGATAGAGCACTTCTCTGGCAAATTGCTGCATGGCATCACAGGTCATTTGCTGTTCTTGCGTCAAGTTCAAGTCAAATAGTGATTTGGACTGATGTGGGAGACGTTGCTTTTGGAGTGTTTGACCAGATTTTAGGATTTTTTGTGTCTGGCTGAGCGTCTTAAAGCCAGCCTTTGAGCTTTGATACAGAGATTTTTCTAAAAATTTTCGTAACCTGAATTGGTCAAGTAAATCGCTGCCAGCCACTTTGGTCAGAAGAGACAAGCCAAATCCTTGAGCTTTATTTACCATATTATTCATTCTGATTATCCTGTGGAATATATGTTGTTTCCTTAATGCTGACACGTAGTCGGAGAAAAAACCATGTCATCAATGACATGAAATATTGTCAATTTACAATCAAATTAAAATGATTAACTAAAGAATTAAATAGATGAAAACTAAGAGAAAAATAAAATATTTGAAATTTTGAATTTTATAATAATTGACCCGGATGACAGAATCATCCGGGTCTAGGCTTAAAGCTCAAAGCTGGTTTTAATACATCAGAGGTAATGTTTAATCATGCTGCGTACATTCGTTCTGGCATCAATCACGGTCATAAAAGTATAGGCACCAATGAATTTACGGCTAATAAACATAAATTCTTTGGGCGGGACACTGAAATAACGTGAAGCCATTGATTTTGAAGCTTGCTGCATCACACGGCTATGTAGCTGGCTTTTTTTCCAGTTATAGCGGTCATATTCATCCATGACTCCGCCAGGCAGGTCTTTATTATTAAGGGGTGAACTAAATGCTTCAGTGGCTAATAAAAAGACCTTGGCCATATCCGGTTTAATGCTATGCGGGATTGAGTCAAAGAATTCATAACCGGTCATTGCTTTCACCATCATATCCGCATCATGATGATAACCTGCCTGAATCAGGTTGCGCGCAACGTTTAGCAGGTGCTGGTCAAACTGACGAATTGCCCCAAAATCAAGCAGGACAATTTTGTCGCTAATATTTTCACCATTACCTAAGCGAACCAGGTAATTACCGAAGTTTGGATCGGTCTGCATCTCCCCCCATTCGAAAATTTCACGTACAGCAATTTCTAGAGATGCTTCACCAAGCTGGTTGCGGCGTTCCTGAGGCAGGGACAGCATAACGGGACTATTAATTGGCACACCACGTTCAAAGGTCATGCACAGCACACGGTCAGTACAGTATTGATCGATAATCGTAGGCACGATATAACGCGGATCTTCTTTTAAGCGAGCAGCAAAACGGCGCGTAGTGTCAGCTTCAATTTTATAATTGACCTCACGATGCATCATTTCACGGACTTCATCGAACCACTGGTCAAATTCACGTGTCTGAGGCACCATGCGGGTCAGCTTCAGCATGTTCCTGAACAGGCTCATGTCGGAATCGATCGCTTCAGCCACACCTGGATACTGAATTTTAAGGACCAATTCCATGCCATCTGATTTACGAATAGCACGGTGAACTTGGGCCAGAGAGGCGGTACCTAAAGGTTCATGATCCACGGTCAAATCATCTAGCTTTGAACCCAGCTGCTGTTGTAATTGAGCTTTAATTGCCGGCCATGCCAGGGCAACGGTCTGGTTATTCAGGGTATTGAGAGCCTGAGTAATTTCTTCTGGCAGAAAATGTTCGCCATAAAGCGCCATCATCTGGCCAATTTTGACGATTGAGCCTTTTAGTTTACCAATTTCTGCAACCAGATAATCAGCCTGTTCTTTCATAGCTTTTTTGCGTTTTCTTTCTTTTTCTTCCTCGCTAGAGAACATGGAACTCGCGCTCGATGCCGCCCAGCGCGTACCTGCCAGTAAGGATGCCTTTGCGATCGATAAGCGTCGATCCATTGAGGAAGTTTTCAGTTGTTTAAGCTTATCGTTCTGATCTGACATGTAAACTCAATCCTTTCATCAGCATAAAGCAAAATAAATCATTGTAGTGAATATTACCGTGTCTACAGATATTAAAACAGTTTGAGCCGTTGAATTCACAGTAAAACCTTAGCAAGATTTGGTCACTTACCAACTTAGACCAGTGTAGGACAGGTATTATGACATTTGAAATTGGATTTTTAATTCAGATCGTTGCTGTAAGTGTTGTTTATTTGTTTGAATGTGTTGATGAATCAGACCCTGCACTACTTCATGCATAAAGCCCAGTGCATAACCTTTTACAATAACAATACTGGGCAAGCTAAAGAACAGGTATTTGGCATCTTCCAAAGTTGCACTATCAAATACACCTTGCTGTATTAAAGTCGTTTGTAAAAATATCTTTTCTTGCTGCACCTGAATGGACAATTGATCATTCCAGTAATTTTGGCGCATTGCCATAAGATTATTGTGCTTATAGCTCATAAGGTCTGGGCTCGTTTGGACTTTATTGCCAGATGATATGGAGGCAGATTACAGATTTTCAAACCTTTAAATGTGACATCTTTTTAAGCGAAAAAACGATAGGATTTTAATAAGGACTGGGTTAGTATCGGGCAATAATTTATACAAGATTTATTGTTCAAGATTAATTTGAAACAGACCAGTTTGGCTAAAGGGGATATGATGCGTTTTGCATGTTTATTGGTTGCAGGTTGTTTGGGGGCATTGGGGCTACAGGTTCAGGCAGCAGAAGGTTATTCTAAGGCATATACTCAGTGTATGAACTTCAGTTATGGTAATACCGCGAAAGCAAAAAAATGTGTCAAAAAAGAATTAAAAGCGCAAAAAAAACGCTTAAAGAAGAACTATAAAACTTATTTGAAATTGAATTCGCCTTATCGAAATAATATCCGTACTCAGCATACGCTATGGGAGCGAAAAATGTCCCAGCAATGTAATCTGGGAATGACCGGGCAATATGCACAGATTCAACAAGGCCAATGCAGGCTAGCGCTGGTCGTGGATCAGGCCAATCTGTATCAATCCCGTTCTTATAGTAGAGGGCTTTAACAGGATTTTCAGGCCAATAAACCGGTCGAAGAGTTGTAGCCTGTATCAGAAACTAAAGGTTGAATGGATGTAAGGGCAGAAATCCGGCAGATTAACCAGCCATGGAGAATTCACGTTTTTCATGGTTTTGGCATTATAAAAGCCGTTAAAACAAGGTATCATAAAGCGTTTTAAAAAATGACCTTGGAGACGCCTTAAGTGGATCGACCGACTATTAGCCCTGAACATTTGCAGGAAGCCGCTGAAAATTTAACGACCATTCGTGACTTTGTTCGCTTTGGTGTTACAGCATTACGTCAATACGATGCGCATTTAGGCCAAGGTACAGAAGATTATTTTGCTGAAAGTTCAGCACTGGTATTACAAACCTTGTCGCTGGACTGGAATGCTGATCCAGAAATTCTGGATTCCAAACTGTTGCCAAGCGAAGTGGCTGAATTTCTCAGTCTCCTGGAACGCCGCATCAATGAAAGAGTGCCAACTTCTTATTTATTGAATCTGGCTTATTTCTTCGGCAAACCATTTTATGTCGATGAACGCGTCCTGATTCCACGTTCTCCGATTGTCGAGCTGATTGAAAACCGTTTTGCGCCCTATTGCCTGACTGAAAATGGTGAAAAGGGAGCAGCAGTAAATAACTTGCCAGAAAATCCGAATCCAAAAACACCGCAACGTATTCTGGACATGTGTACAGGTTCAGGCTGTATTGCGATTGCATTGGCTTATGCTTTCCCTGATTCAGAAGTAGATGCTACCGATATTTCCAAGGATGCTCTGGAGGTTGCACAGATCAACTGTGAACATCATAACAAGCAGTATCAGGTGGCACTGCTGGAGTCTGATCTGTTTGCGAAAATTCCTGCTGAAAATCAATATGATCTGATTGTGTCTAATCCACCGTATGTCGATGCAGAAGATATGGCTGATCTTCCAGATGAATTCCATCATGAGCCAGAACTGGCATTGGCAGCGGGTCAAGACGGTCTGGATCTGGTGCGTAAAATGCTGGCTCAAGCCGCCGATTATCTGACTGAAGATGGTCTGATCGTGATTGAAGTCGGAAATTCGGAATGGGCCATGCGTCAAAACTTTAATACAGTCGATTTTTACTGGCTACAATTTCAGCGCGGCGGTTCAGGTATTTTTGCACTGACAGCAGCACAATGCCGCCAATATCGCGATTTATTCATTCAATCTGTTCATTCATAAGGAGTCGTTGAACATGGCAGGTAATAGTATAGGGCAACTCTTCCGTGTAACGACTTGTGGTGAATCTCATGGTGTTGGCCTGATGGCCATTATTGATGGGGTTCCACCAGGAATTGAACTGTCTGAAGCTGATTTACAAAAGGATCTGGACCGCCGTAAGCCGGGGACTTCGAAATTTGCAACCCAGCGCAAAGAACCAGATGAAGTTGAGATTATTTCTGGGGTATTTGAGGGTAAAACGACTGGAACTTCTATCGGTCTGCTGATTCGTAATACTGACCAGAAATCTAAAGATTATGGCAATATTGCGCAAACTTTCCGACCTGGACATGCAGACTATACCTATACCCAGAAGTATGGTTTTCGTGATTATCGTGGTGGTGGCCGCTCTAGTGCGCGTGAAACTGCAATGCGTGTGGCGGCGGGTGCAATTGCCAAAAAATTTCTGTTTGAAAAATTCGGAATTGAAGTTCGTGGTCATGTGACGCAGATTGGCACTGAAAAAGCTGAAAAACTGGACTGGAATGAAGTGCCAAACAATCCGTTTTTTTGCGGTGATGTGGATGCCGTTCCGCGTTTTGAAGCCTTAGTCACATCTTTGCGTGAACAAGGCACCAGTTGCGGTGCGCGTCTTGAAATTATAGCTTCTGGAGTTCCGGTTGGTTGGGGGGAGCCGGTTTTTGACCGTCTTGATGCGGATATTGCTCATGCAATGATGTCGATTAATGCCGTCAAAGGTGTGGAAATTGGTGACGGTTTTGGTGTGGCTGAGCAGTTTGGGCATGAAACCCGTGATGAACTGACAGCTGACGGTTTCCTTGCTAATCATGCTGGGGGAATTTTAGGCGGTATTTCCAGTGGTCAGGACATTCGTGTTTCGATTGCGCTGAAACCCACTGCGTCAATTACCACGCCAGGTAAAACCATTACCATTAACCGTGAAGATACAGATGTACTGACCAAAGGCCGTCATGATCCTTGCGTAGGTGTGCGTGCAACACCGATTGCTGAAGCGATGCTGGCGATAGTACTCATGGACCACTTCATGCGTCATCGTGCGCAAAATGCCGATGTGGTGGCACCATTTTCACCAATCGAACCAAAATAATCTGCTTTTCATCTTCAGTAAATATAATTAAAGTCAGACTCCGGTCTGACTTTTTTATATTGAAAATAATGCAAAAGAAGAATATACGTTTAGTGACTAGCGCAGATATTTCTGAGCTGAGTCTATTGATAAATACTGCTTACCGCGGTCAGGGTGGTTGGACTACTGAATCAGGCATTATTCAGGTCACTGAAAAAACTGAAGCATATCCAATAGATCAACAGGTTGGGAAGCCGTTGGTTCAAGTGCACTTGGTGGTTTTAGAAAAATTACTAGAATAAATGACGAGCTAATAAAAATTCACGTTTTTTCTATTTGAATTAAATGGTGATTCAGCGGCTTCATATGCTAAGTTTTGTTTACTGTCTCAAGATAAGGGATCAATAGACAGATACCGATCAGGATAGGCCATGCTGCATATTATTTTAACTTCTTTATTTCCTCTCATCGGGCTGATCAGTTTTGGTTATCTGCTGAAGCGTACTCAATGGTTGAGTGAAGATTTTTGGCGGGGTGCAGAAAAGTTAAATTATTATGTGTTATTTCCTGTAATGCTGTTCTTAAATCTGGCTGCCGCAAAGATTAAGATAGAGGTTATTCAGGATGTGGCTCTGGTGATTTTTAGCCTCGTGACTGTGGTCAATATTGCATTATATATTTTGCGACAGATTTACCAGATTGGTTATGCACGTTTCGGGGTCTATGTTCAGAGCTTGCTACGTTTTAATACCTATATTGGCCTCGCAGCAGTCAACGCTTTGTTTCAGCAGCAGGGGATGACTATTTTTGCCGTCGTGATGGTATTGTGTATTCCGCTGGTGAATGTCCTGTCCGTACTGGCATTTACTCGTAGCCATGACATGCAGATCAGCAAAATCCTGATAGATCTGTTAAAAAATCCACTAATATTGGGCTGTATTGCTGGGGGACTATTTAACTTTTCAGGCTGGTCACTCTGGCCAGGTCTGGAACTGTTTTTAAAGCAGCTTGCCTTATGCAGTTTACCCTTAGGTCTGATGTGTGTGGGGGCTGCCTTACAATTCCAAGGACTTCAACGGGATATTCTACCGCTTAGTTTATCTACATTTGGACGCCTATTGGGCATGCCGCTGGCTGCATTTTTTATTTGTCAATTATTTGAAATTGATAGCTTAACTACTCAGGTATTGGTTCTGTTTTTTGCCTTACCGACTGCTTCAGCCTCTTATGTACTAACTCGGGTTTATGGCGGGGACAGTCAGCTGATGGCCAGTATAATCAGTGTACAGACGGTGGTGGCGGCCGGTTCTTTAATGCTAGTGCTTTCCTGGCTGATTTAACTTCAGAATCTTAAAGCCATATCACTGTATTTTTAACTTATTAAATAGCCTAAGCAAATAGCAGCTATTCTTTTTATTTTAGTGACCTTTTATAAATTCAGAAAATCTAATACTGATTGATAGAAAAAACTCAAATTCTTTCATCCACTCAATGTTTTTTATTGAATATCTGACACAGATACATCACGCTTTCCATCACGTGAATTAACATAAATAAAAATTCTCTTTTTCTATAAAATGATACATATATTGCTCAAGATAATAAAAATATTATTGCAGGAGAGAAATGCTGCTGCATTCGCCGAAGGAGCAAGCTCCCAGAATACTCTCAGGCAAAAGGACTGCAATAATATAAAAACTCTGGAGAGAAGTGTTTAATCACTCACCGAACGAAGGGGGGAAGGCTGCTCTGAGTGCTATACAGTGACCGAAGCTCTCAGGTATACCTGACAGATAGGAAGACATCATAAAGCAAGGAGGTGCCTATGCGTCATGTGGTCGTAATTGGAGCAGGCATTACTGGTATAATCACAGCCTACGAACTGGCTTTACTCGGGTATCAGGTCACTGTGCTTGATCGTCATCTTTATCCGGCAATGGAAACATCCTTCGCCAATGGCGGTCAGCTCTCCGCTTGTAATGCAGAAGTCTGGAACCAGAAAGCGACTGTGCTGAAAGGCATTAAATGGATGTCACAAAAAACAGCTCCCTTACTTCTAAATCCTTCTTTTAGCCTGCATAAATACAGCTGGCTGATGGAATTTTTGGGGAATATCAAAAACTATGAAGCCAATACCCGGGAAACGGTCAAATTGGCTCTACTGGCAAGAAAGCGTCTGTTTGAGATTGCCGAAATCGAGCAAATCGACTTTGATCTGGAAAAGCGCAGGATTCTACATTTTTACCATAATAAAGCCGATTATGATGTGGCGATTCGAGTGAATGACCTGCTGTGTAGCGGAGGTCTGGAACGTAATGCGATTAGCAATGAAGAAATCAAGCAGATTGAGCCTGCATTAACGGGAAATTACTATGCCGGTTTCTACAGTCAGAATGATGCATCAGGGGATATTCATAAATTCAGTACAGGTCTTGCCAAAGTCTGTATGCAAAAAGGAGTGAGGTTTGAATTTGGTCAAGATGTGTTTGCAATAGCGTATCAGCTACAGCATGTCACCTTGAAGTACCGGCCAAGTACTGAAAATGTACATGCAAATCGTAATGAGATTGTAGAGATAAAGGCAGATGCGATTGTGGTCTGTGCAGGGGTAGGTAGTTATCAACTGGCTAATCTGCTTGGTGAGCGGGTCAATATCTATCCGGTCAAAGGTTATTCAATTACAGTACAGTTAAATGATCAGCAAAGTCAGCACAACGCACCTTGGGTCAGTCTGCTGGATGAAAGTGCCAAAATTGTTTTATCGCGTTTAGGCCCAGAGCGCCTGCGTGTTGCAGGAACAGCTGAATTTAATGGTTATAACCGGGATATTCGTGCAGACCGCATTCAGCCTTTGATCGATTGGACACAGCGTAATTTAAATTTGTGTACCGAGCATGTTCTTCCTTGGGCAGGGCTGCGTCCTATGATGCCGGATATGATGCCTGTGGTACGTCAGGGTAAACGGGAAAGGATATTTTATAATACTGGTCATGGTCATTTGGGCTGGACCCTGTCAGCTGCAACAGCGGCTATGATTAGTCAACAGATTCTCCGGCAGTATCCTGCCTAAAAAGGCTTAACCCGCTTCAGTGCCTTTAAAATAAGAAAGTGTTAGTGGGTAGAAAATTAATTGTCTAATTTACTGAAATATAATTAAATATTGTATAGAAATAATCGGTTTTAGTTATTTAGTCATACAGACGGTATATTCCATTAAAGCGTTCACAGCCTTTTTGTGGACTACTGACTTTCAAGATGGCTTTGTCATAGCGAAACTGATATTTGCAATCATGTTCATTGTCAAAAATCTGGGTTTTCGTGTCTGGTGTGCTATAGGCCAAAAAAGGAACAGTCTGTGTTTCAGGGCGGTTATTTGGACTACGATAGGCGATTCCTTCAATCTTGATGCGGTCTTTGCTCAGTTGGTGGATTTTGAGATGTACGGGCTGTTTGGCCATGTATCCATTTTCAAATTTCAGATAATGCTGGGTAAGGCTCTGGTTAAGAGAAATATAAATATTTAAGTCATCCAGACGCAGCTCAAACTGCTGCTTGAAACAGTCCAAGGTTTTGCATTGCTGTATGCGTTTTGCCCATAACTGATGCGTATCTTTAAGTAAATACAGCGGCGCATCGGTAATTAAAAAAGCGGTCAGATATTGATTGGCCAGTTTTTCCCGAGGCTCATCCAGATCTGACGAACACATTTTTTTTATCGCGGCATTATTATTACTTTGCTTCACGCAATCCGGTAATTCTGCATGGCCGCTGGTCGTCGCCAGCATTGCTGTGCCGAAACATAGACCGATTATTTTCATCATATTTAGATCAGTTTTCAGTAGCATGATCGCTTATACTTTCACTGTGTTACGCTTGGTCTAACTATAGCGAAATAGAAACGTAGTATACAAGATTTCAATTGGTTATTTCTAAAGGATAAAAGCAGTGGTTGCACAAATTCGTATTGGTCAGGGTCTGGATATACACGCATTTGAGGAAGGGGATTTTGTGACCTTGGCGGGTATCCAGATTCCGCATACGCATGGCTTAAAGGCCCATTCTGATGGTGATGTGATTCTGCATGCATTGAGTGATGCCTTACTCGGGGCATTGGCACTGGGGGATATTGGTCAGCATTTTCCAGATACCGATCCGCAACTCAAAGGAGCGGACAGCAAGGTGTTATTAAAACATGTCTATCAGTTGATTCTGGACCGGGGTTATATACTGAATAATGCAGACATCACGGTTGCCTGTGAACGTCCAAAACTGGCCAAACATAATCTGGAAATGCGTCAGAGCATTGCCGATGTGTTGAATGTGGAGGTGACTCAAATCAGTATTAAAGCCACCACTACTGAAAAATTAGGCTTTACCGGACGTCAGGAAGGTATCCTGGCCACGGCGACTGTCCTGGTTAGTCATCATAAATAACATCAAACAAAGTGATGTGGATGAATCAAGGACAATTCCAGTTCATGGGTTGCTTTACGGCCTTGAAGTTGTAGGGCAACTGCGTGCATGAGTCCGGTCCAGGTTTCATTGGGTTCCCAGATTTCATGCAAATATTCCTGGGCAGCTGGCATATCTATATTCATTGAGTATTGACGGTATAGATACATCAGGCAGCTGACATGATAATTCTTTGAGCAATGTACCCAGACCATGTGCTGTTTTACCAGATGATCAATCAGATCAAGTACTAACAGACATTGATCGTCAGAAGGTCTTTCCCAGGAAATGGGCAGCTGGATATAGTTCAAACCCAGATCAAGGCAAATTTTATCTTCATGTAATAAATGTTGGACGCTGTCGGTCAAAGCCACATTAATAACAGTGGATACGCCGTATTCTTTCATCAGTTTTAGCTGTTCGGCAGTCGGTTGGCCCGAGCTGAACAGATGCTCATGGATGAACTGAAAGTTTTCAATTTGGCTGAGCGCAGTTTCAATGTCATTCATTAGATAAAATTTTCCTTGTGCAGAAAAAAAACGCCATCTTAGCGATGGCGTTTGTCAGATCGTTTAACGGTTCGGTAAAACGTCTTTTAATGCCTCATGCATGTCGAGTAATACTTTTTCTGTAGTATCCCAGTCGATACAGCCATCAGTTACTGATTTACCATATTCCAAATCGGCCAGATTGGCTGGAATATCCTGACGACCCCCTTTCAGGTGACTTTCTACCATAATACCAACAATTGACTTGTTTCCATCAAGAATTTGTTCGGTAATGTTTTTTAAGACCAGAGGTTGTAAGAACGGATCTTTATTCGAGTTGGCATGGCTGGCATCAATCATGATCTTGCTACTGACTTTGGCTTTGGCCAAAGCAGCTTCAGCATCAGCAACCGAGCCGGCGTCATAGTTCGGTTTGCCATTACCACCACGGAGTACCACATGTGCATATGGGTTACCTGAGGTGCGAATTACAGCAACCTGTCCCTGATCATTCAAACCGAGGAAGCTATGGCCATGTTTAACTGATTGCATGGCATTGGTTGCAACTGTTAAACCGCCATCAGTACCATTTTTAAAGCCTACTGGTGAAGACAGGCCGGAAGACATTTCACGGTGAGTTTGGCTCTCGGTGGTACGCGCACCAATCGCTGACCATGAAATTAGATCCTGATAATATTGCGGAGAGTTTGGATCCAGGGCTTCGGTTGCACATGGCAGGCCCATTTCATTGAGTTCCGTTAACAGTTTACGACCGATACGCAGACCTTTTTCAATATTGAAAGAGTCATTCATATCCGGGTCATTGATCAGACCTTTCCAGCCCACAGTCGTACGTGGCTTTTCAAAATAAACACGCATCACGATATACAGCGTATCTTTGACTTTCTCGCTCAATACTTTCAGGCGTTCAGCATATTCGTGTGCAGCAGCCGGATCATGGATAGAACATGGACCAATGACCACAAATAGACGTTTATCCTGACCATCTAGAATATTGCGAATCGTTTCACGACCATGCAGTACGGTTTGATAAGCAGTTTCAGTCAATGGTAATTCTGTTTTTAACTGAGCAGGCGTTACCAGAGGAATCATGCTTTGGATATTCACGTCATCAATATCTGATGCTGAAATAGGTTTTGACTGTAGTGTATTCATTGCCGTCACTGGTTTGATCATACAAAAGGTTGTTTAATAGCCTGAATATAACATGAATGATGCGTCACTTTGTTATAAAAAAGATGAATATTTCTTTGAAAAAAAATTGATGAATCGGATAGTTAGTTTAAACAGGCTGTATTTTGTCGGGTTGAAGTATCACTGCGGATTCAACAGGTTGCACAGGTTTAGATTTCACCGGATTAAGCATGAAATTGATACCAAGAGCAAACAGGGTGATTCCCAGAATCTTGCGGATCAGTTTTTCCGGCATACGTGAGCTGAGTAAAGTACCGATCACAATCGCCGGAATAGAACCGACAAGCAACCATCCCAACAGATAAAAGTCTACATTACCTGAACTCATATGGCCAAGGCCTGCGACTAAAGTCAGTAATACCGCATGTACCACGTCAGAACCAATAATACGGATCATGGGTAAATTGGGAAACATCAAGACCAGTGCCATAATTCCAAATGCGCCAGCACCTACCGAGGAAAGAGTGACAAACACGCCCAGTATAATCCCCATAATCATGATCAAGACACGTTTATCATTGGCTTGCAGTTTGACATGCTCCAGTTCTTGGGTCATATCTGGAAATGCCTGTTTACGGTATGTATTAAATAGAGCTTCAATCTGGCTACGAAATACAATCGAGGTGCCGGTCAGGGTGAGCATGAAACCCAAAACCATTGTCAGTACTAATTTGTAGTGAGCCGATTGGCTTAGGTAATTATCCAGTACCCAATGCGTGGCAAAAGAAGCCGGAATACTGCCTACAGCCAGCCAGATAACGATTGGCCACACAATATTCATTTTTTTGGCATGAACAAAAGAACCGCAAAATTTGGAAATGGCAGCATAGAGCAGGTCCGTCCCAATGGCGATATGCGGCTCAATCCGGAACAGGCCAATCAGGATTGGAGTCATCAGCGAGCCACCACCTACACCAGTAATGCCTACACAAAAACCCACCAGAACGCCTGCCAGAATAAATTCAATTGGACCAAACATGCATGTATGCCAAAATAAAAAACGAGCTTATCTTATGGTCTTTAAGCTTAAATTGTTGTCTTTATTGATGATTTACTTATTCTAAAAAAAGATAAAGATTTTATTGACTAAAGGTTCATTCTTAATATTCAAGTGACTAGTTCAATCTTACCAATGCAGTTTTAACAAATCTACATGCTGTTTTAGGATTAGGCGGTTTTCTTCAATACTTTTTAATACCTGAGCATTTTATCTTTGATCTTTTAGATAAGGAGTTCACTGCTTAAGATTACTTTCACCGCATCATTTTCTTTTATTTCGGCGGCGGGGTTCGCTGGATATTGCTTACTCAGGATTAAATTATGGATTATGTTAGAATCCTGTAGGGCTGACATTTAACACATTTGAGGGAATACACTTGCAAAAACGGAAACTTAAAATCGGAATCGTGGTGGGAGAGGTATCGGGAGATACGCTTGGTGCAAAGCTCATCCGTAGTTTTCGAGAGCAGGGTATTGATGTGGAATTTGAAGGGATTGGCGGGCCGCAAATGTTGGCCGAAGGCTTTAAGAGCTATTATCCAATTGATATTCTGTCAGTCATGGGAATAGTTGAAGTTCTCAAAGATATTAAAAAGCTGTTTGCCGTCCGTGATGGTCTGGTGGACATTTGGAGTAAAGATCCGGTCGATATTTTTATTGGTATTGATGCGCCTGATTTTAACCTGCGTCTTTCTAAAAGCCTGAAGCAGAAGCAGTTACCGATTAAAACCGTGCAATATGTCAGCCCCTCGGTGTGGGCATGGCGTCAGGGACGTGTGCATGGAATCAAAGCCAGTATTGATCTGGTCTTGTGTTTATTTCCTTTTGAAAAAGTGTTCTTTAAAAAGTGGGATATTCCAGCGGCCTTTGTCGGCCATCCACTGGCAGGTCAGTTGCCGCTAAAAAATGATCTGACCGAAGCTCAGACAGAACTGGGGCTGGATCCGGCATTGAAATACATCGCCTTGCTGCCAGGAAGCCGTCGGGGAGAGATTGAGCGTTTAGGGCCATTGGTCCTGGATGCAGCCAACCTTTTACACCAGAAACATCTCGATTATATTTTCCTGGTTCCTGCAATTAATGAGGCGCGCAAACAGCAAATTGAAAGTTTGTTGGTGCAATATCCGGCCAGTTTAACAGCGCGGGTACGACTCATAGAAAATAGCGGTCGCGAGTCAAAGATTGGCCGTCAAGTGATGAATGCCTCGAATATTATTGCCTTGGCTTCCGGGACCGCAACGCTGGAGGCGATGCTATTGCATCGACCAATGGTGACCTTCTATAAACTGCATTGGCTGACTTATCGAATTGCCAAACTGTTGGTGAAAATTCCTTATTTCTCATTGCCAAATATTATTGCGGGCAAAAAAGTCATTCAGGAACTCATCCAGTCTGAAGCAACCCCAGAAAAGCTGGCGACCGAAATTGAAAAGCTGATGAGTATTGAAGTGGCTCAGATTCAGGTTATGCAGCACATCACTATGCACAAGCAGTTGCTATCCAGTAATAGTGAAGATCCTGTTAAGGCAATACTAGACTTAGTCCAATAATCGAACTTTAGTGCCCTGGCAATTGGAGCGATAGCGGGTTGGCGTTTGTTCAAACTGTTTTTTAAAGCTTTGACTAAACGCCGTCTCAGATGAATAGCCCACCAGATAGGCAATTCGCTGGATGCTAAATCCGCTATTTCTTAAATATTGGGCAGCTAGGCGCAGACGGTGCTGTTGCAGATAGGCCAGAGGCGGTTCACCCACGACCTGAGTAAATAGTTGGGCAAATTTGGATCTGGACATGTGACATTGTCCGGCCAGACTTTCAACGGTCCAAGGTAGTTCCGGTTTGCCATGAATAACTGCCAGTGCATTCGACAGTTCAGGATGTGAAAGGGCATTCAGCCAGCTTGAAGCATCTTCCAGATTCAGAATATGATCACGGACACATTCAATCAGTAAGATACTGACCAGATGGTCCAAAATTTTATCACGTCCCGGACGCTGCTGCTGGGTTTCTTGGGCCAGAAACTGTAGGCCGATTTGTAGCCATTCCGGGGCCGTATCACCCAGAATATGCTGAATATGCAGATGCTTGGGTAAGGCACTGAGCAAAGGTTTAGCCATCTGAATATCCATACTTGAGCGAATGGCCAATATAAAACTGTGTTCTGCCGATTGATCCGGATTGAGATCTACACATTGCTGCGAATGGGTCGGAAAAAACGGATTAATCGGAAGATATTCAGAGAAATCGGTGCTGTCCGGGCAAGACAGGCGGTGTGCAGTGCCCGCGGGTAATAACACCAGATCGCCTTGTTGCAGCTCAAGCAGACTGCCGTCCATGAATTTTAATTGTGCCTGGCCGTGTAACAGTACATAAGCCAGCATGGATGGTTGATGCTGATAGGTAAAGCCACCTGGATGAAAGACCTTAATATAAAGGTATTCTGATTTCTCCAAATAAATATCATCAAAAATTTTACTTAAAGCATCCATGCCTAACTCGATGTGACTATTTTAGTCAGTTTATTTCAAATGATCTGGTGTTTGTGATTGAGGGCCAAAATTTGGCCCATGGAGCCAAAGACGCTGACATAGTTTTTCTGGACTTTAAATACTGTTCGCCGATGCTGAAATATTGAACTATATGTGCAGAGTAACATAAAAAAGGAGGGTTGCAATGAATGCCCCTGCACAAATTCAAACCGTTCAGTTCAAGCAGGATGCACCCGCACTCAAAGGGCGGCAACTGGATAAGAAACGTTTTGGCTGGCTACTCAGCCCCGGCTTACCTGTAATTGGTATGGGAATTCTGGCTGGTTATCATTTCGGCCCCAAGGCAACTAAAAAAGTTTTTGCCTTGGGTGGACCTTTACTACTGCATGTAATTATTCCGAGCTTGGATGCCCTGATTGGTGATGATGCCAATAATCCCGATGATGTGCAGATTCAGGCACTGGTTAAAGATCCTTATTATGACCGTATTGTGAAACTGTTTATTCCCTTACAAATAGCAGCTAATGCCTTTGCAGGCTATGTGGTGACTCGTCCGGAAGTGTCTTTGCTGGACCAGATCCTGCTTGGTATGTCGATGGGTACGATTAACGGCATCGGGGTGAACACAGCCCATGAGCTGAGTCATCGTCCTCATAAAAAAGACCATTACTGGTCACATGCCAGTCTGATGCCGTTGGTCTACAACCATTTTCGTATTGAACATCCATATGGGCATCATAAGCGGGTAGCGACCCCGGAAGATCCGGCTTCTTCAAAAATGGGTGAGTCTTTTTATCGTTTCTGGCCACGCACCGTAATAGGGGGGCTGAAATCCGCAGTTCAGATTGAAAAAAGACGCTTGGAGCGTAAAGGTTTAAAGTTCTTCAGTACGGAAAACGAGCTGTTTCATGGCTGGGCCATGAGTGCCTCTTATCATGCCCTGATGTTCAAGGCGTATGGCAAGAAACTTATTCCTTATACTGTGACGCAGGCATTTTATGGCATCAGCCTGTTCGAAATTGTGAATTATCTTGAACATTATGGTCTGAAGCGCGGACTAAAAGCCGATGGCAGTTATGAAAGAACATTGCCAGAACATAGCTGGAACAATAACAATATTGTGACCAACCTGTTTTTATATCAGTTACAGCGCCATTCGGATCATCATGCTTTTCCAAGCCGGCCATTCCAGGCACTACGCCATTTTGATGAAGCACCGGAATTGCCAGGTGGTTATGCCACGATGCTGATCCCAGCTTTAATTCCACCTTTATGGTATAAAATGATGGATCAGCGCGTGTATCAGCATTATCAAGGGGATTTGACCAAGGCTAATATTCTGCCTTCCAAACGGGCTAAAATCTTTAAAAAATTTGGTGTGTTAGACAGGACAATGGCCTAATTGAATTGGCTTTATTCTGTATGAGAAGTTTAGAGATACACGTTCTGATTTTGATTTGGCATTTTTTCATTCTGCATTAAATTTCAGCAATTATTTTGATTATTTGGGTTTGGTTCATATGCGCAGCATAGCTTCACAAGGCGGATATCTTGTGAAGCTATGCTGTTTAGCTTAAAACCCGTCAAATACTGCTCTTATTTGAGATCACAGAATACAGCGAGTTTCATGCAGTCTAACCTCCAACCAGTGCGGAAGAGGTTTTAGTGGATCGTATATCCATGAACTTAAACTTTAAAAGTAAAGCCATTTTATATGCGCTCAACAGCTAATTAAACATACAAAAGATCTTAGAACCAGTCAGCCTGCATCTTCAGGCAGGTGTCATCAAAGTTCATCAGTAACTTGGCCTGATGTTCAATTTCAGGTAATTTCCATCGAATAAAATATTGAGCCGCCTGCATTTTTCCAGCCAAAAAATCTTGATCTTCCTGCTGAGAGGAAGAGGCGAATTTGTGTTGAGCTTGATGAGCCATCTCTAGCCAGAGCCAGGCAGTGATGGTTTTGCCCATCATGTCCAGATATAAACCTGAATTCGCCAAGGACTCACTGACCTGACCCTGCATTAAGGCCTGACCCAGTTTCTGTGTAGTGGCCTGTACCGTATTTAGATGCTGTTTAAATTGTTCTGCCAATTCGACCAATGTTGTATGCTGAATATCCGACAGGGTTTTCTGCATTCGCTGCATCAGCAAGCTCAGGCCCTTACCATTGTGCTGCCAGAGTTTGCGTCCGAGCAAATCCAGCGATTGAATCCCATACGTGCCTTCATGAATCGGATTCAGGCGATTATCCCGGTAGCATTGTTCCACCGGATATTCGCGGGTATAGCCAGCGCCCCCCAAAACCTGGATTGCCAGATCATTGGCTTTAACCCCATAAGCAGACGGGAATGATTTGACCACAGGGGTAATTAAATCTAGCAAGATAGCACTGTCTTCATTTTGTGCAGCCTGATGCTCATCAATCAATCGTGCTGCAAAAAGGCAAAGGGCCAGAGAGCCTTCTACATAAGACTTCTGTGCCAGCAGCATACGTTTTACATCTGTATGCTCAATAATATTGACGGGTTTGATATCAGTGCCTTTTTCATGTACCGGACGGCCTTGTGGACGGTTCTTGGCATAATCCAGCGACTCCAGATAGCCGCGATAACCAATCATGGCAGCGCCAAGGCCTACGCCGACACGTGCTTCATTCATCATCTTGAACATGTATTTTAAGCCCTGTCCTGGCTCACCGATTAAATAGCCTAAGCAATTGTCATTTTCACCAAAATTCAAAATAGTTGACGTGGTTCCACGATAACCCATCTTGTGCAGAAGACCCGTCAGTTGTACATCATTGGATTCACCGAGTGAACCATCACTATTGGTTTGGAATTTCGGCACAATAAACAGGGAAATACCTTTCACTCCTTGCGGAGCATCCTGAATACGGGCCAAAACAAGATGTACTATATTTTCAGTAATATCCTGATCGCCGCCAGAAATAAACATTTTTTGACCTTTAATGCGATAGCTGCCATCTGCTTGAGGAGTAGCTCTCGTGGTCAGATCTCCTAGAGAAGAACCGACATTGGGTTCAGTCATTGCCATGGTGCCTGCAAAGCGGCCACTCAACATAGGTGGTAAAAACAGCTGTTTTTGTTCTGCCGAGGCAAAGGCCTGAATCAGATTGGCTGCGGCAGCAGTCAGAAAAGAATAGGCCACAGTTGAAGGGTTCGCTGACATAAAATAGGCATTACACGCCATATTCACCAGAACCGGTAATTGCATACCGCCATCTACATAATCATGTGGGGCACAGAGCAGTCCGGCATTGGCAAACTGTTGCCAGGCTACTTTGACTTCAGCAATGGTTTCTACCTTTGTACCGTCAAAGCTGGGCTCATGCTGATCGGCCTTGGCATTGTGCGGCGCAAAATAATCAGTTGCGATGCCTTTGGCTGTATCCAGGATACTATCAAAGGTGTTTTTATCATGATCCTGATAGCGCTCCAGTTCGGTTAGCGCGTCCAGTTTAAATACATCATAAAGCAGGAAATTAAGATCTTTATCATTGATTAGTTGAGTCATGGTTCGGTCCTGAAAAAACATCTTTGAGATAGATTTTTAGACTAGCAGTTGCTTTTATTTAAGAGGATTGTCAATAATGACATGAAGCGGGTGAAAAGCGACAAAAAGCAAAGATGCAACAGATAGTAATTTTAGGTTTTGATGGCGCTTTGGCTTCAGCAATTACTGGAGTGGCCGATTTATTCGCTATGGCCGGTGTGAGCTGGAACCGGATTCAGCAGCAGCATGTGCAACGTCGGTTTACAGTTAAGGTTGCCAGTCCAGATGGGCAAGCTGTCCGCTGCATTAATGGTCTGGAATTGCAGGCCCATTGTGCCTATCACGAAATTAAGAACGCGGATATTCTGGTTGTGCCCACAATTGCTGCTCCGATTCTGGAAGTACTGGAGCAGAATCGGAGCCTGATCGAGTTTCTTAAAACCGCTCATACGCAGGCAATTCTCATTGCTGGAAATTGTACCGGGAATTTCTTTCTTGCAGAGGCTGGAATTTTAGACGATCGTGTCGCCACAACACATTGGGGCTTTCAGGATATGTTTCGCTTACGCTATCCGCAGGTCAAACTGAATGCTGATTTGATGATTAGCCGCGATCAACATATTTATTGTGCGGGTGGAGGTTTGGCCTGGTTTGATCTGGGACTGCATTTGATCGAGCGTTTTCATGGCTTTGAAGTTGCCATGCAATCTGCCAAGTCTTTTGTCATTGATTATCAGCGTGATAGTCAGTTGTCTTATTCTTTATTGAAAATTGGCAAGCCGCATCAAGACGAACTGGTACAAAAGGTACAGGATTGGCTGCAGCAGAACTTTGATCGGAATTTTGTTCTGCATGAGCTGGCGGGCCAGTTTAATGTCACTACTAGAACCCTGATCCGGCGCTTTAAGCAGGCGTTAGATGTACCGCCAAACCAATATTTGCAAGCCATCCGTATTGAAGCAGCACGCAAACGGCTAGAAGAAACTGATCAGGCCGTCGATCTTGTTATGCAGCATGTGGGCTATCAAGATCCCAGCTCATTCCGGCGTTTGTTTCATAGAAAAACAGGACTAACTCCTTTAGAATATCGGCGCCGGTTTAGCCAGCGCTTTTAAAACGTTATTCACTTGAGGTTTGGAGTTTGGCAGCAGTTCTGCCATGCAACAGATAATACCAGATTAACCCGCTGATACTGACTAAGGCCAAGACGAGATATAACTGACGATAGCCGATCTGATCCAGCAGCATTCCCAGGAAATAAGGTCCAAAACCTAGACCCGCATCCAAAGCAATAAAGAAGGTCGAAGTCGCCAGACCCATACGCTGCAAAGTGGTACTTTTTACAGCAATCGTCTGACAGACCGACAGGATATTGCCGAAACCAAAACCAAGCAGCGCAGCGCTTGTTAGTAACATGACTGAGTTTTGGGCCTGACTAAGCAAAAAAATACCCAATGCCATAAGAATAATCGCAGGATAAATAATGATATTTTCACCTTTACGATCCATTAGTGGACCAGTAAAAGGGCGCGATAGCAAAATGGCAATGGCATACATCAGAAAGAAGAAAGAGGCTGTTTCGACCAGATCAATGTCTTGGGCATAGAAATGGATAAAAGACAAAACGCCTGAATAACACGTCGTTAACAACAGGACAATGACTGCAATTGGTAGGGCTTTCGGCTCAATATATTGCGCCAGTTTACTGGAAGCCTGTGAAGTCGCTTGAATTGATGTCCTTGATTTAATAGGGGGCGGCTGGATAAATACGCTACAGATAAGGCTGCTCAGTGCGATGACACTGCTCACCAAAAAAATCATCTGATAATCAAAATGTGACATCAACCAGATGCCCATAAAGGGACCAATTGCGGTGCCGACCGTATTGCTCATACTGAAGTAGCCAATTCCTTCACCGCGCCGTGTTACCGGAATAGTCTGGGCAATCACCGTACCCAGCACAGTTGATGCCACCCCCATCATAAAGCCATGGATCAGGCGAATCCCCAACAGAAGTTCCAGCTGAACCGGAATCATATAAAGTCCGGAAAAGATCAAAAAACCTGTTAAACCTGATAGAAGGGTAAGTTTGAGACCCAGACGGTTCAGTAATTTTCCAATAATAATACGGCCCAATAAGGTCCCGACAATAAACAGGCCGGAAACCAGACCGGCTTGCGCTGTACTGGCGCCCAATTCGGCCACAGAGTAGCCGACAATCACAATCACCAACAAATAGAAAACCAGTACCAGTTGAAAATTCACCAAACTGATCAGGATGAAATTGGAAGTCCAAAGAGGAGCTTTATCTTGGCTCATTGGCATCTCCTTGAGACGAAGTAGGCTGCAATCGCTGCATCAATTCCAATAAAACATGTCGGCTGGCAGCGATTTCTTTATCTGGAATTTGAGCCAGAAGCTGATCTTCAAAAGCATCGATCTGTGTGGAACAGACTGCAAAAGTCTCAAGACCTTTGGGGGTTAAAGTAAAAAGCTTCTGACGTCGGTCTGGGGTTTCAAGCTGAGAAATAAGGTCTAATTCGACCAGATACTGAATCCGTTTGGTAATACAGGGCTTAGATACATTCAGATAGCTGGAAATGTCGGCCAGCGTACATTGCTGCTGTGACTGAATCACATAGAGCACCTGCCACAAAGAATAATTAAGTTGTGATGACAGCAATATGATATTGATTTCATCACTCATGAGCCGTGCACAGCGTAAAAGCAGAGCACGAAACCGGAGCATAGTAGGCTGCATATAGTTAACCTGGCTAACTAATTTTTGTTCAATGTACGCTTATTTTTTTATAGATACAAGATTGGGGAAATAAAAAGCTGCCGAGCGTTTTTACTGAGCTGAACAGATTTAGCTAAATGTTAAGCTGTGTAAAGAATGATCGACAAATTGCTACATATTTAAGCAGGGCTTAGGTCTAAGCTAAATAGAATTAAAAGCTTAGTGTCTTAAAAATTAAGGGATATCGACTTAAGGTTTGTTGAGATTTCATAAATGGATTGCGCTGTAAGCTCACCTTGAGCAGATGAGGTATGAAACAAAGGGAAGAGCAAAACTATTGCCCGGTTTCATAACAAAATCTGAGCTGGTTTGAGCTACTGCCTTTCAGGACGAGTATATTTTTTTGCTTCTATCTCGTTATGAGTCATTCATTGAGAGTGACTAAATTGCCTGTCTTATATCAGCTAAAAATTTTGCGAAATATATTCTTTACGTCGCAGACATATATGAACTGTCAACCAACCCTAATAACTTATTCATAGGTGAAACTTATGAGCTTGGGTCTAACTGCATTAGAATTAGCGCGGATACAGTTTGCCTTTACTGTGTCCTTTCACATCATTTTTCCTGCCATTTCTATTGGGTTAGCCAGTTTCTTAGCCATATTGGAATGGCGCTGGCTAAGAACCCGAAACCCGATTTATCAGGACCTGTTTAAATTCTGGGTCAAAATCTTTGCGGTTGCCTTTGGCATGGGCGTCGTTTCCGGCGTGGTCATGAGCTATCAGTTCGGTACCAACTGGAGTGAATTTTCCCGGATCGCGGGCAGTGTAACCGGTCCTTTACTGGCTTATGAAGTGCTTACAGCCTTCTTTTTGGAAGCTGGTTTCTTGGGCATCATGTTGTTTGGCTGGGGGCGAGTGGGGCCGCGTGCTCACTTTTTCTCGACCCTGATGGTGGCCGTCGGTACCTGTATCTCGATGTTCTGGATTTTATCTTCAAACAGCTGGATGCAGACTCCACAAGGCTTTGCGATTGAAAATGGCATTATTGTGCCACAGGACTGGCTCGCTATCGTATTTAATCCATCCTTTCCTTATCGGCTGGCCCATATGGCCATTGCTGCCTTTTTAGTCTCGGCCTTGCTGGTCGCGGGTACGGCAGCTTGGCATCTGATCAAAGGGCGGCGTGATGCTCTGGTAAAAACGTCATTTTCCATGGCAATGTGGCTGATTCTGGTGCTTTCGCCTTTACAGGTGTTCATTGGAGATCTACACGGTCTGAATACCCTCAAACATCAGCCAGCCAAACTGGCTGCCATGGAAGGGCATTGGGAAACCAATCATGATGGTGGAATGCCACTTTACCTGTTCGGTATACCGGACATGCAAGCCGAAAAAACCAAATATGCGATCGGGATTCCAAATGTGGGCAGTCTGATTTTGACGCATTCGATGGATGGAAAAGTAACCGGCCTGAAAGATTTTGCGCCTGAAGACCGGCCGAATTCACTGATTGTATTCTGGAGCTTCCGGATTATGGTGGGGCTGGGCATATTGATGCTTTTACTGGCTGTATGGGGTGCCTGGGCGCGTCAACGAGGACGCTTTTATGAGTCTCGTAGCCTGCATCGATTTGCGCTGATTATGGGACCGTCCGGCTTTATCGCCTTGCTTGCAGGATGGTTTACCACTGAAGTC
>NZ_SMTB01000033.1:0-27790 GCF_006864105.1 Acinetobacter sp. RF14B
GCGCAACCATTGGTTCAGCCATTGGTGGTGGTGCAGGCGCAGCAGTTTCAGCCAATAAACGTGATCGTAATGGTGCAATTATTGGTGGAGCACTGGGTGGTGGTGCCGGTTATGCAGTAGGCAATAACATGGGAGGCAGCAATGGCGGCTTGATTGGTGCAGCTTTAGGCTCTGCTGGTGGTTCAGTACTGGGCAAGAAAGTGAGTGAGGACCGCCGCTATGATGACCGTAATGATCGCCGTTATAATTCAAATGGCTATCGCTACAATGATTATCGCTATAACAATCGTCACGATAATGGCCGCCATTTAGGTCATTATAAAAATGGCAAACGCCGTTAATTTACTCTTCTTTTCTGTTTTACCCTTCAAGCATCTTCGGATGCTTTTTTTTATGCTTTTGTACTTATATCGTTTTTTATCGATATACAAAATCGGCCTAAAATCGTATGCTGTCTATAATTATTTTTTATTTGGATTGATCATGCGCACACTCGCAGATATTCAATTTTCTATTCTTGAACTGGTGCCGGTTCGAGACGACAAAAGCATTCAATTTTCCTTGCAACATGCTTTAGAGTTAGCACAGACCGCTGAAAAACTGGGTTATCACCGGATGTGGCTGGCAGAGCATCATAATATGGACGGCATCGCCAGTTCGGCCACGGCTGTTCTCTTAGGCTATTTACTGGCAAACACCCAGACTCTCAAGTTGGGTTCAGGCGGAATTATGCTGCCCAACCATGCACCACTTATAGTAGCTGAACAATTCGGTACTCTGGCTACCTTATATCCGGGGCGCATTGAGCTAGGGCTGGGCCGTGCTCCGGGTACCGACCAAATGACTATGCGTGCTTTGCGTCGTGGCCGTCAGGAAACTGAAAATCAGTTCCCTGAGGATGTTTTAGAAATTCTGCAATACTTTAAAGATCCGATTCCAGGCCAACGCATTGTGGCAACTCCAGGCCAAAGCACACACGTACCTGTGTGGTTATTAGGTTCGAGCCTGTTTAGTGCACAACTGGCAGCAAAACTCGGTCTACCCTATTCTTTTGCTTCGCACTTTGCCCCACGTATGCTGGGCCAGGCCATTCAATTATATCGTGACAACTTTGAACCCTCTGAATATCTGGACCGCCCTTATGTGTCGATGGGTGTGCCCACCTGTGTAGCTGATACAGATGAAGAAGCTCATTATCTGGCCACCAGTGCTTATCAGCGAGTATTGGCGCTGATTCGTGGTCAAAGCCTGAAACTAAAAGCCCCTGTTAATTCGATGGAAGGCCTGTGGTCAGCCCCTGAAAAAATGTCCGTAGATAATTTCTTTGGCATGGCGCAAGTAGGTTCTAAAGCTACGGTAAAACAGGGCCTAGAATTACTCTTGGAAAAATATGAGGTTGATGAGTTTATTTTTACTTGTGATATTTATGATACAGACAAGCGCCTGCATAACTTTGATCTGCTCATGCATATCAAGAATGGGCAATAAAACTCCTCAATTAGAAGTTGAAATATTCTGCTCATCCTCACGCGTGAGCAGAAGAACTGCTTGCATACCACCGATGCAAATTTTCTCTTTCTAAAATAGCTTTCTACGCGATCTTTCTTTCTATGCTTTAGTAGAAATCAAATCTCTGTTTCTATAAATTAGATGACTGCCTAAGTTAAATTTTCTGCTTTTATTGTTCCACAATTTTGTTTATATCTATTCAAAATAAAACCAATTAATAAATAATTTCAAGGAACACAAATGTCCAGCAAGCGGGATACACACATCGGTATTTTTGAAAATCGGGCTGAGTGTTTTCAGCAATTTAAGGGAGTTCAACTTCCTTCTTCCAAACTGGCTGAATTTGATTGTGCAGGAAAACACATTGCGATTATCGGAACCGATCAGTTTACGGTCAGTCAGCTTGACCGGCTCACTCAGCAAGCTCAATCCGTTAAAGTTTTCCAGATTAGTCCGCAATTTATCTTGCCTTGCTCTACCCGTAGCTTGCAGCGCATGTTCCACCATCCTTTAATTAGCAAAAATAGACGCCTGTTCAACAACCGGGTTAAAAGCATACTTTCACTGCGCTATCTGGAAAATCAGGTTACTAATGTCTGGTTAAGACGTCAGTTAATGCCTAATCTGGCAACGCCGCCCAAAGTTTACTTAAAGTCCGATGATTATTATGTCGCGCTACAGCGTGAAAACTGTCAGCTCATTACTTGGCCAATCCTGAAAATTGCAGGCAATGTTCTCTATTGCATTAATGGAGATCAGCATCAAGTCGAAGTTATTGTGCATACTTATTTACCAGAACATAATGCAAAATAAAGTCATTCACATAAGCTTCGATGACTTTTAAGACCCTCTAAGCCACCTCAGCAATGAGAATTAAGCTGTTTAAGTAACCAGAATTAATAATGATTCAGCTCTTTTATTTCTCAATGTGATTGTAAACATTTTCTGTAATTATAATTCTCATATTTTATTTCTATAAATTTGGGAGATTTGTTTATTTTTATCTATAAATCAAGACCAAGCTAAGGCTTGGTCCTGGATATTTTTCAACCGATACGACGCTTGAGACCTGTCATCTGTAGCACACGGGTGGAAATCTCTTCAATCGACATTTCCGAAACATTCAGGTATTTAATGCCTTCTGAAATATAGATCCCCTCAATCGCACGCAGCTCCATCTGGCACTGACTAAAACTTGCATAGCGGCTATTGGCTTTACGTTCGGTACGGATTGCCACCAGACGGTCTGCATCAATCATCAGGCCGAAAAGCTTGTTCTTATGCGGTCTGAGTACTGCTGGCAGGCGATTGTCATCCAGGTCTTCCTCAGTCAATGGATAGTTGGCCACACGAATTCCAAACTGTAAAGACAGATAAATGGAGGTGGGTGTTTTACCCGAACGTGACACACCAATCAGGATCAAATCAGCTTTATCATAATGGCGGGTACGTGCGCCATCATCATTATCGAGTGCAAAATGAACTGCATCAATACGGGCCTTATAAGATTCAGAATCTGTAACCGCATGAGTCTGACCGACTAAAGTCGTAGGAATCGTGCCTAACTCATCAGCCAATTTACTAATAAGCCCTTCAAATACATCAAGATTTACCGCATTTGCTGTATTAATAATATCGCGCACATAAGGATCAACCAAAGTATCAAATACCAGAGGTTTTTCACCGTCTATTTGAGCTCTTGCATTAATCTCTGCCACCACACTTGTAGCGGCTTCTTCAGAGCTAATGTAAGGGATAATATGAATGTCAAATTTTACATGTGGAAACTGCGCTAACAGCGAGTGGCCAAGCGTTTCAGCGGTGATGGCAGTACCATCTGAAATAAAGAAAACACTACGCTGAATTTGTTTACCTTCTGACATTAAAATTCTCCTCAAACATTTGTCTTAGTGCTATATAATCTTTATAGTAAACCGATCTTACATGACTGTCGCTTAGTAAAATCAAAAACCTAGACGATTTGCTATACTCTCATGCCAAGATAGTGATTAATACTGCAAAAGTGGAGTAACAACTTTGGAAGCGCGCGTAATTGGTCTTGAAAAATTAGGGAAGCACGACGTTGAGCTTGTTGGTGGGAAAAACTCATCACTAGGTGAAATGATCAGCCATTTATCAAATGCTGGTGTATCAGTGCCAGGTGGTTTTGCAACAACTGCAAATGCCTATCGTGAATTCCTCGAGCAGAGTGGCCTAAACGCTAAAATTAATGCAGAGCTTGCAGCACTGAATGTAGATGATGTAAATGCTCTGGCTGAAACTGGCGCAAAAATTCGCCAATGGATTGTGGATACTCCACTTACAGCGGAATTAGAAAAAGAAATTCGTACAGCTTTTGCAGAGCTTTCAAACGGCAACCCTGACATCGCGGTTGCCGTTCGTTCATCTGCGACCGCAGAAGATTTACCCGATGCATCTTTTGCAGGCCAGCAAGAAACCTTCTTGAACATTCGCGGCATTGACAACGTGCTGATCGCAATTAAAGAAGTGTTCGCCTCTTTGTACAACGACCGCGCAATTTCTTATCGTGTACACCAAAATTTTGCCCATGACGTGGTTGCCCTCTCTGCAGGTGTACAACGCATGGTTCGCTCTGAAACAGGTGCTGCCGGTGTAATGTTTACGCTGGATACAGAATCTGGTTTCCGTGATGCGGTATTTATCACTGCATCTTATGGCTTGGGTGAAATGGTAGTACAGGGTGCGGTTAACCCGGATGAATTCTATATCTCCAAGCCTCTTCTCAATGCTGGTCGACACGCGATTTTACGCCGCAACCTAGGTTCTAAACACCAAAAAATGATCTACGGTGAAGAAGGCGCTGCAGGTAAGTCTGTAGTTGTTGTGGATGTAGAAAAAGCAGATCGTCAACAGTTCGCACTGAATGATCAAGAACTTCAAAAACTTGCTAAACAAGCAATCATCATTGAAAATCACTATGGCTCACCAATGGATATTGAATGGGCGAAAGACGGTGATGACGGTAAAATTTACATTGTTCAAGCACGCCCTGAGACTGTAAAGAGCCGTGAAAACGTTGGTACAATGGAGCGCTACCTGTTAAAGCAACGCGGCACCGTGATTTGTGAAGGCCGTTCAATCGGTCAACGCATCGGTTCTGGTAAAGTCCGTATCGTGACCTCTATTAAAGAGATGGACAAAGTACAAGATGGTGACGTACTTGTATCTGACATGACTGACCCGGACTGGGAACCAGTTATGAAGCGTGCTGCTGCTATTGTGACGAATCGTGGTGGGCGTACCTGTCATGCGGCTATTATTGCTCGTGAACTTGGCGTTCCAGCGATTGTCGGCTGTGGTAATGCTACCGAAGTTCTGACAGATGGTCAGGAAGTGACGGTATCATGTGCAGAAGGTGATACTGGTTTCATTTATGAAGGCGCACTTGATTTCGAAATTCAAACCAACTCTATCGAATCAATGCCAAAACTGCCGTTCAAAATCATGATGAACGTCGGTAACCCGGATCGGGCATTTGACTTTGCACAAATTCCAAACGAAGGGATTGGCTTAGCTCGTCTGGAGTTCATCATCAACCGTATGATTGGTGTGCATCCTAAAGCGCTATTAAATATTGACAGCCTGCCACGTGAAACTCGTGCGGCAGTTATGGCACGTACTGCGGGCTATGCGTCTCCGATCGAGTTCTATGTAGAAAAACTGGTCGAAGGTATTTCTACCCTTGCTGCTGCATTTGCTGACAAGCCAGTAATTGTGCGTATGTCTGACTTCAAGTCAAACGAATATGCCAACTTGATCGGTGGTAAGTTATACGAACCAGAAGAAGAAAACCCTATGTTGGGCTTCCGTGGTGCCAGCCGTTATGTGTCTGACAACTTCCGTGACTGCTTCGAACTTGAATGCCGCGCACTGAAGAAAGTACGTGACGAAATGGGCTTAACCAACGTACAGATTATGATTCCATTCGTACGTACAGTTGCTGAAGCAAAACGTGTAATCGAACTTCTTGCCTTAAACGGTTTGAAACGTGGCGAAAATGGCCTGAAAGTTATTATGATGTGTGAATTGCCAACGAACGCATTATTAGCTGAACAATTCCTGGAGCACTTCGATGGCTTCTCAATCGGTTCAAATGACTTGACTCAGCTTACACTTGGTCTGGACCGTGATTCTGGTATCGTCTCTCACCTGTTTGATGAACGTGATCCAGCCGTTAAAGCGCTACTTTCGATGGCTATCCATGCTTGCCGTAAAGCAGGCAAATATGTAGGTATCTGTGGTCAAGGTCCTTCAGACCATCCAGATCTTGCACAATGGCTCATGGAACAAGGCATTGAATCTGTGTCTCTAAACCCGGACTCTGTACTAGATACCTGGTTCTTCCTGGCTGAAGAAAAAGCTCAAAAAGCATAACTAAATGCTGATAAAAAAGACCCGTTTCAGGGTCTTTTTTATGGCTTAAAGATAGTGGTAAATCAGTTTCCAGAAAAGCCTAGTCTATTGATTTTTAATTATTTTAATATAGGTCACTCTGTACACATTCTTAATTCAAGCACAAACAAATACCAACATTTAATTACCCTATAAATTGCCATAATTAATTAGCACTGAAATCCATATTCGAGTACTAAAATCACGAATCCTTGCTACACTAGTTTCACCCAGAGAGAATTTCAGTTATCAATATTCTTGAAAATACTGAATTTATCTCTATATCTAAACACAGGCGCTTCTATTTGTTTTAACATAAAACGCAAGAGAGTCTGATTTCAGTTCTTTTTTCAAATTTACATTTTGAGATTCAGTTTATATGCAGATTTACTTGGCACGAAATAATCAACAAGCTGGTCCTTATACCTTGGAACAACTCAATCAGATGCTTGCTGACCAGCAAGTGTTACTGACTGATCTGGCTTGGCATCAGGGTATGACAGAGTGGAAGGCTTTAGGTGAACTGACGCAAGGAAAATCAGTATATATGCCTGAGGGCTATATCCCCCCTGCGCCTGCACCTGCATCAACGGCCTATCAGCACACCACCTCAACCCCAGCCTCCTCTACACAGACTCACGCTCAACATACAACCAATAAAAATGAGCTGGCCAGCATCCCGAGTCGTATTCTTGCCAAGATTGTTGATCTGTTATTGTGGCTTCCTGCGACGTTCATTTTGACAGCTTTCTTTACACCGGCACAGGAAACTCAGTTTGCGACCCTGAATCAGGAGTTTATAAATGTCATGCTGGACAGCAATGCTGACCCTGCTCTGGCACAGCAGTTACAAACCCAAATGTTCGAAATGTTCTCACAGCAGGCCTGGATCGTCACCGCGTTTTACCTCATTATCATGCTGGCGATACAGGCTTTTCTGATTGCGAAATCAGGACAGAGTATCGGGAAAAAACTAACCAAAATTAAGATTGTAGATGCTGAAACTGGGGAGAAAACCAGTCTGCTACGTGCTTTTACAATTCGTAGTGTGTGCTTTATTTTCTTGAATATCATGCTTATGCCAATCAGCACAATCATTGACTGGGCTTTTGGTCTGGGGGAAAAACGACAGACCCTGCATGATAAACTTGCTAAAACACAAGTCGTAAAACAATAACTTATCAATCTTTTAAATGGGATGGAGTGCATCCCATTTTCCCTCATTACGTTGAAATTAAAATAAAATTCCAACAATTATTCTTAAATCACGACCAGCAAAATCAGTTTCTTTTACAGGGATTTAAAGCACCTTTATATATAGCTTAGTTTATCAATATCAGGCATAATGCCCCACAACGTAGCGGTGTGTTGTGACCAGAAGGATGTTTTTATAAAAAATCAGCCTTTTTAGTCATGCCACACTTTAATCGCTATCCCATATTAAATTAGGGAATGGGACTCTTCACCGAGGTTGTAAAATGAGACAAACAATTTTAGCTGTATTGTCTTTATCTGCGATGGCTGCACTCTTAACTGGGTGTGGTGGTGATTTAGTACTTCTGAACTCTAAAGGTCCAGTTGCTGAAGGTCAAAGTAACCTGATGATGACTGCGATCTACTTAATGCTGTTGGTGGTTATTCCATCTATCATTATGGCATTATGGTTCGGTTGGAAATATCGCGCATCGAATAAAGACGCAGACTATAAACCTACATGGGCACACTCTACTGCGATTGAAATTGTAGTATGGGGTATTCCTGTCATTATTATTGGTGTTTTAGCCTGGTTAACTTGGTGGGGTTCCCACAAGTATGACCCATACCGTCCAATTGAGGCGGATAAAGCACCACTAACTGTTCAAGTAATTGCAGAACAATTCAAATGGATTTTCATCTATCCTGAGCAAAATATTGCAACTGTTAACGAATTACGTTTCCCTGAGAAAACTCCGGTAAGCCTTCGTTTAACCTCTAACTTCACGATGAACTCGTTCTTCATCCCGGCGTTAAGTGGTCAGATCTATGCAATGGCAGGTATGCAAACCCACTTGAATATCTTGGCTGATGAAACTAGCCCGGCTGAAGGCTACCGCGGTTTCTCTTCCAACTACTCAGGTTACGGCTTCTCACAAATGCATTTCCGTGCTCACTCTGTGACAGATGCTCAGTTTGCTGAATGGGTTTCTGCTGTTCAGTCAGGTAATGGTACTTCAGTCAATTCAAAAGCAGTTCAAAAGACTGTTTTAGATCAAGCTGAATTTGCAGCCTTACGTGATGGCAACCGTTCACAAAAACAAATTGATGCAATGGTTCGTAATGCAAGAACAGATCTAGAGAAAAAACTCGCTGCAACTGCTCAGGCAGAAGGTCCATATAAGACTCAGCCACATCCTGTGACTTATTATTCTTCTGTAGAGCCGGGCTTGTTTGAATCTGTGATTAATAACTATATGAGTAACTACCATGGTGCTGACCATTCAGCTCCGGCTGTAGAGGCTACAGCGACTGACGCTGTTGCTCATGATGAAGCTGCGGCTTCTGAAGCTCATGTAGCTGTTGAACATGCGACTGCTTCTCAAGGAGAATAAGAATGAGCTTCTTAGGTAAGTTAGGTCCAGATGCAATTCCTTACGATCCAATCGTATTGGTCACAGTTGCAATGATGATCTTGGGTGGTATCGCAGTTGTTGCTGGTATTACCTACTTCAAGAAATGGGGCTACTTGTGGAACGAATGGTTCACATCGGTAGACCATAAAAAAATTGGTATCATGTATATCCTCGTATCAGTGATCATGCTGGTGCGTGGTTTCGCCGATGCGATCATGATGCGTCTTCAGCAGTTCCTTGCAAAAGGTGGCGGCGAAGGCTACTTACACCCTGAACACTATGACCAGATCTTCACCGCACACGGTGTAATCATGATCTTCTTCGTAGCGATGGGTCTTGTTGTTGGTTTAATGAACATCTCTGTACCGCTTCAAATCGGTGCACGTGACGTTGCCTTCCCATTATTGAACTCTTTAAGCTTCTGGCTATTCGCTGGTGCTGCGGGTCTGATGATGGTTTCACTTGCTCTAGGTGAATTCGCAGCAACAGGTTGGATGGCGTATCCACCACTGTCAGGTATTGAATATTCACCTGGCGTCGGTATGGATTACTATATCTGGGCACTGCAGATTTCTGGTCTAGGTACGCTTCTAACGGGTGTTAACTTCTTTGTTACCATCATTAAAATGCGTGCACCTGGCATGAAGCTGATGGAAATGCCGATCTTTACCTGGACTGCACTATGTACGTCTGTACTGATCATTGCCGCATTCCCGGTGTTAACTGCAACAATTGCAATGCTAACGCTTGACCGTTACTTCGGTTTCCATTTCTTTACGAACGACCTAGGCGGCAGCCCGATGTTGTACGTAAACCTGATTTGGACATGGGGTCACCCGGAAGTATATATTCTGATTTTACCTGCTTTTGGTATTTATTCAGAAGTTGTAGCAACATTCTGCCGCAAAACGCTATTTGGTTATAAATCTATGGTGTATGCAACAGTAGCAATCACCGTATTGTCATTCGTTGTATGGGTTCACCACTTCTTTACCATGGGTGCAGGTGCCAACGTTAACGCGTTCTTCGGTATCATGACCATGATTATTGCGATTCCTACAGGTGTGAAAATCTTCTCTTGGTTATTCACCATGTATAAGGGTCGTATTGTCTACACTACGCCAATGCTATGGACACTGGGCTTCCTGGTAACTTTCGGTATTGGTGGTATGACTGGTGTATTGATGGCGGTGCCACCAGCGGACTTCCTGGTACATAACTCTTTGTTCCTGATCGCTCACTTCCATAACGTAATTATTGGTGGTGTAGTATTTGCAATGTTCGCAGGTATCATTTTCTACTGGCCAAAAATGTTTGGCTGGAGACTGAATGAAACTTGGGGCAAACTGGCGTTCTGGTTCTGGTTCTTCGGTTTCTACTTTGCATTCATGCCGCTTTATATCCTTGGTTTCATGGGTATGACTCGTCGCCTGAATACATTTGACAACCCAGACTGGGATCCGTATGTAAACATTGCAATGTTCGGTTCTGTCCTGGTTGCATTTGGTATCGTATGTTTCATTATGCAAATCGTAGTTGGCTTCCTACAGCGTGACCAACGTCTAGATTTGACTGGCGATCCATGGGATGGTCGTACGCTTGAGTGGTCTACTTCTTCCCCTGCTCCGTTCTACAACTTTGCCTATCTTCCGAAGATCAATGGTATTGATACTTTCTGGACTGACAAAGAAAATGGTGTTGCTTATGCAAAACCAACGAAGTATGAAGACATCCACATGCCGACTAACCGTGCTGCTGGTTTCGTTATCGCTATGTTTATCACCGTAATGGGCTTTGCGTTAATCTGGCACATCTGGTGGTTAGTATTCGTTACTTTCATTGCTTCAATTATCAGCTTCATCGTTTCTTCTTTCACCAAGAAAGTGGATTACTATGTTCCGGCTGCTGAAGTAGAGCGTATTGAAAACGAACGCTATGCGATCCTTGATAAACACTTGAAGAAGGACTAAGACAATGGCTGAAGTACTTCATCATCAGAACCACGGACACGATGAGCATCATCACGATGATACTGACATCACAGTCTTTGGTTTCTGGACTTACTTGATGAGTGACCTTATCCTGTTTGGTACACTCTTCATTGCGTTCGCTGTTTTAAGTAGCCACATTCCAGTGGGTACGCCAAGTGCAAAAGATCTTTTTGGCGATTCTTTAGGTTTTGTATTAACTGAAACCTTTGCTCTCTTGATCTCTTCTGTAACTTTTGGTTTTGCGGTTCTTGCTGCATACAAAAAAGATGTTGCAAAAGTATTAACTTGGTTAGCAATTACCTGGGTATTCGGTGCAATCTTCATCGGCATGGAGCTATATGAGTTCAATCATTTAGTTCATGCAGGTCACGGTCCAAGCGCAAGTGCGTTCTTATCTGCGTTCTTTACTCTAGTTGGTACGCATGGTATTCACGTAACTTCTGGTCTGGTGTGGATGATCGTGTTAATGGTTCAAATCAAGAAATATGGTTTGACTCTGGCAAACACACGTCGTCTTGCTTGCCTAAGCTTGTTCTGGCACTTCCTTGACATCGTTTGGATCTGTGTATTCAGCGTAGTTTACTTGATGGGAGTTCTGTAATGAGTCACGATCATAACTCAGCTGGTGCAGCACACGGTAACACTAAGCAATATACAATCGGCTTTATCCTGTCTGTTATTCTGACCATTATTCCATTTGGTATGGTCATGGCAGGCGGTTTTGGTCGCGGTATCTTGATCACAGTCATTGCGATTACTGCAGTTGCCCAGATTCTTATACAGCTAATCTACTTCTTGCACATGAACTCTTCTTCAGAGCAGCGCTGGAACGTGATTGCATTCGTGTATACCATCTTAACCATCTCTATTCTTTTAGTGGGTTCTGTATGGATCATGAATTACCTACACTACAACATGATGATCTAAACTGGTTGTCATGCTGAAAAAGTATTTATTCCTGACGAAGCCAGGAATTCTCTTTGGTAACTTCGTTACCACTTTGGGTGGCTACTTTGTAGCCACTCAAGGTTTTGTAGATTTCCTTCTCTTGCTCCTTACTCTTCTGGGTACTACGCTTGTAGTTGCCTCAGGATGTGTGGTCAATAACGTTATTGATCAGGACATCGACCAGAAAATGCAACGCACGCAAAACCGTGCTCTGGTGCAAAAAACTATTTCTGTTCCTGTAGCCTTGGCTTTTGCCTTGGTGCTAGGTGTGATTGGTTTTGGTATTTTATGGTTTTGGGTAAATGCATACGCTTTCCTATTCGCGGTCATTGGTTTTGTCGTATACGTTGGTTTTTACAGCTTATGGACAAAACGAACGACTATTCATCAAACTATTGTCGGCAGTATTTCCGGCGCATCTCCACCTGTCATTGGCTATACGGCTGTAGTCGGTCAGTTTGACATGGGTGCATTACTCATCTTTTTGGGTTATGCCTTCTGGCAAATGCCCCACTCTTGGGCAATTGCTATTTACCGCTTTGATGACTACAAAAATGCCAATATTCCAATTTTGCCTGTAGCTCGTTCGATTTATCGAACCAAGATTGAGTCATTTATTTATGTCGTATTATTTACACTGACAATGAATGCACTATTTATCTACGGCTATGCAAACTGGATTTATGTCATTATTCTCAATGCGCTTTGTATTTATTGGCTGTATTTAGGAGTAATTGGATTTAAGGCTGAAAATGACCAGCTCTGGGCAAAACGTTATTTTCTGTTTTCTGTCCTGCTGATTACCATTATCAGTATTTCATTCAGTTTTACTTCTACTCTACCCGCCAATCCAATCGTATTTTTTTAAAAAGATAGAGTTAGTCTCTATCTTTTTTATTTCTCTTTATGGAATTTTTGCTAAAACAGAATATTCAAAATAAATAAAAAATGTTCATTTCATATAGCAATTATAAAAAGCTCCATACTGTATTTAGCCGCTTTATTATTATTTTCTAGTCTTCATTCTGTCAGTTATTCGGCAAGGTATTGCACCACGACCATAAGAGCAAAAAATCTGGCTAGTCATCTGCTGTTATCATCTAAGCTGGAGTACACAAGACTATCAACAGGTGCCGAGTTTACTCAATCAGTGGTAGCAGCAAGAAAGTCAGGTATAAGGCTTACAGATTGATTTCGATAATAAAATCCAAAATCTATATGAGTGTGCTTTATTTTACACCAGCTGCGTCAGAAATTGCCTCGTCAATATCAGCTCAGTATTACCAATTTGTTGGACTGGAGCAATTTTCGGGGTGCCCCAAAGTTGGTCAATAATGATGAAATTTCTATTCAAACAGGGATACGCACCGCTGTAGATTATGAAACTTCTTTGCAACACACTCGCTAATTGGGCTTGGCTTTTAAGGTGGGCTTGGTACAACACGGAAGACTCAACCCTCACTTAAATTATCAGCAGTCTCCCCTATTGAAAGGCCATATCCTCTTGCTGCTCAGAACAAAACCAAGATTTTGATCATGCAATTTATACCAATCCTATTGTATTTTTTACCAAAACCCACTAAAATCCACGCTTCGCAAACACTGCGACACAACCCAGGTTGTGACTCCTTGCTTCAATTTATCTAAATTGGGGCTGTGTAAACCGTAAGGAGCTGACAATGCGTCACTACGAAATCGTACTATTGGTACATCCAGACCAAAGCGATCAAGTTGTGGGTATGGTAGAACGTTACCTAACTCACATCAAAGAAGCTGAAGGTCAAATCCACCGTCTTGAAGACTGGGGCCGTCGTCAATTGGCTTACCCAATCAACAAGATCCACAAAGCTCACTACATTCTAATGAATGTTGAGTGTGGTCAAACTACTCTTGATGAGCTTGAAGAATTATTCCGTTATAATGACGCAATCATTCGTAGCCTTATCATCCGTCGTGAAAACGCTATCACTGAAGAGTCTTTACTGGCTAAAAGTGCTGAAGAAAAACGTGCGCGTAAAGCTCAACGTGAAGAAGCACAACAAGCTCAAGACTCTGCTGAAGCATAAGGAGAACATAACATGGCACGTTTCTACCGTCGTCGCAAGTTCTGCCGCTTTACAGCTGAGAACGTTACATATATCGACTACAAAGATATCGACACTTTAAAACAGTACATCACTGAAAATGGCAAGATTGTTCCTAGCCGTATTACAGGTACTAAAGCTCGTTATCAACGTCAATTAGCGCTTGCTATCAAACAAGCTCGCTACTTGTCTTTGATCCCTTACACTGACAATCATAAGTGAGGTTGAGCTGTGGATATTATCTTATTACAACGCATTAAAAACCTTGGTAAATTAGGCGATAAAGTTTCAGTTAAAGCTGGTTACGGCCGTAACTTCCTTATCCCTCAAGGTAAAGCAGTTGCTGCTACTGAAGCAAACACTGCTGCTTTTGAAGCTCGTCGTGCTGAACTTGAGAAGCAAGAAGCTGATATTTTAGCTGCTGCTCAAGCACGTGCTGACCAATTGAACGAAGTAAACATCGTTATTACTGCTAAGTCAGGTGACGAAGGTAAACTATTCGGTTCAATCGGTACTCGTGACATCGCTGACGCGTTGACAAATGCTGGTCTTGAAGTTGACCGTGCTGAAGTTCGTCTTCCAAATGGCGCACTTCGCAACACTGGTGAATTCAACATCGCAATTCAATTGCACCATGATGTTGTTGCAGAAGTTCTCGTTACAATCGTAGCTGAGTAATTTCTCACCATAAAAAGGGCATGCGTGAGCATGCTCTTTTTTTATCTCTAAAAAATATCAGTCCTCCCACTCGACTGTTTAAAATTCATTTTATTATTCGTGTTGATAAAAAATTAGGCTTCGCATTTGATGCCAGAGCGCGTATCATTTCATATCGTAGTGAATGAAAGCTATTCATCTCCGATAATATTTGACCATTGTTTTTAAAATCAGGGATTTATATGTCACAGGCGAATGCCAGCATCAAGGCAACTAGCGCTAAACCAGAAATTGTTACTGAAAATAGCAGTCTCAAGGAGTTTCGCACTCCACCTCACAATTTAGCGATTGAACAAGCTGTACTTGCTGCCCTGATGACTGTGGCTGAATCTTTTGAACAGGTTGGTGACGTACTGACCGAAAATGATTTCTATGCAACACGCCACAAATATATTTTCCGTGCAATTGAACAGCTGTCCAAAGAAAACTCACCTTATGATGCAGTGCTGGTACATGACTGGCTGATCAAGCAAAACTTACTGGAAGCGGTTGGCGGTGAAGAATATCTGATGCAATTGATGGCAGATTCTCCTTCAAGTTTCTATAACCTGGAAACTTATGCAGGTAAAATCAAGGAATTCTCTACCCTTCGTAGCATGATCAAGGTCAGTTCTGAAATTTTGCAGAACGCCTATGACACCAAAGGTCGTCCAGTCAGTGAAATTCTGGATCTGGCCGAAACCAATATTTTCTCGATTGCCGAACAGCATAATAATAATGCCAAGGCGCAAGGCCCAAAAGCCATTAACACCGTCGTTGCCGATGTATTTGACAAGCTGAACGAACTGTCACAAATGGAAGGCAGTATTACTGGTCTGACTACAGGCTTTGTAGAACTGGATAATAAAACTTCCGGGATGCAGGCCGGTGATTTAATTATTGTTGCAGCGCGTCCATCTATGGGTAAAACCACTTTTGCCATGAATCTGGTCGAAAGCGTCCTGTTTAATAATAATTTGCCAGCTCTGGTGTATTCAATGGAGATGCCCGCTGACTCCATTGCCATGCGTATGATTTCTTCTTTTGGCCGTGTGCATCAGGGGCATTTACGTGCCGGTAAAATGGACAGTGATGAATGGTCCAAAGTGACCAGTACGATTGTACATTTACAGGAAAAGCATCTCTATATTGATGATTCATCTGCCCTGCCACCGACAGAAGTTCGTGCGCGTGCGCGCCGTATTGCCAAAATGCATGGCGGTAAACTGGGCTGCATCATGGTCGACTATTTACAGCTGATGAAAGTTCCGGGTATGGGGGATAACCGTGTCGGTGAGATTTCAGAAATTTCTCGCAGCCTGAAGGCACTGGCCAAAGAAATGCAGTGTCCGGTCATTGCCTTGTCCCAGCTCAACCGTTCTCTGGAGAACCGGCCAAATAAACGTCCGGTGATGTCGGATCTGCGTGAATCTGGTGCGATCGAGCAGGATGCCGACTTGATTATGTTTATTTATCGTGATGAGGTTTATAACAAGGAATCCAAAGAAGCCGGGACTGCCGAAATTATTATTGGTAAACAGCGTAATGGTCCAATTGGCACCGTTCGTCTGGCCTTTGAAGGTCAATATACCCGTTTTAGTAATCTGTCTCCTGAGTTCTATGCTCAGTATGAGGATGATGAGTAATCATTCTCACATTTCCACCGTCCCTTAAGGAGTAATTTAGGGTGCGTCAAGCTACAGTTTATATTGACAGTTCTGCCCTGCAATATAATTTAAACCGTGTCAAACAACTTGCCCCAAGCGCTAAAATCGTCAGCATGGTCAAAGCCAATGCTTATGGACATGGAGTTAAAGACTGCTTAGCAGCCTTAAAAGAGAGTGATGCCTTCGGGGTCGCCTGCCTGCAAGAAGCTCTGGAAATCCGCCAACTCGGATATCAACAGCCCATCACCCTGATTGAAGGGATTTTTTCAGTTGATGAAATGCCAGTGGTCATTGAACAAAATATTGAGATTGTTGTGCATCACCAGCAACAGCTAGACTGGCTACTGGCTTATAAAGAGGCCTATAACGCTAAAAAACTGAAAGTCTGGGTTAAACTGAATAGTGGCATGAACCGTCTTGGTTTTAAGCTTGAGCACATTAAAGATGTTATTCACCAGCTCAAAGCCGAAGGTTTTAATTGCGTCCTGGCGATGCATTTTGCCAATGCCGATGCTGATCATCCTTTAAATGATGAACAGATTCGCCAGTTCCTGGAAGTCAAAAATGACTGTGCGCCGCTCATGGGTTCCTGCTGTAATTCGGCAGCAATTTATAAGTATCCCGAATTGCATTTTGATTTTGTTCGCCCCGGGATTATGCTTTACGGCGCCTCCCCCTTTGCAGATAAAACAATCCATGATCTGGACTTAAAACCTGTCATGACATTTACTGCAGAAATTATCGCGCTGAATTCAATTAAAGCGGGAGAGTCTGTGGGATATGGTTCAACCCTTACCGCTGATCAAGATATGGATTTAGCCATTGTTTCAATTGGCTATGGGGATGGCTATCCGCGTGCTTTCCCTCAACAAAACTATGTTGCGATTAATGGCCAGACTACCCGTGTGATTGGTCGCGTAGCCATGGACATGATTGCAATTGAGGTCACGGGCTTAAATGTAGATTTAGGCACCGAGGTTGAGCTTTGGGGGCAAACCCGTTTGGTGGATGATGTAGCTGAAGCCAATGGCACCATTGGTTATGAACTGCTTTGCCGTCTGACCAACCGCCCACGACGTAAAGTGCTGTAAACTCAGATTTTATCAGCAGTACAAAGCCCGACCTTGAGTGGGGCTTTTTATTGTCCGAGATCATTCTATTACTTATTAAAGAAAATACTCACTTGAAGGCGTCGGTAATTCTGCCAGACCCTTTTTTAAAGTTTCCGACCATTGACGGCTAATATCAGTAAAATACTTATCATCTTCTGCAATCCGCTTACCCTTCGGCATCATCAGACTATTTTTTTTATACACCAGCACATCTAGTGGCATTCCCACAGATACATTAGAACGTAAAGTTGAGGCAAAGGAGATGAGAGAACAACGCAACGCCTCATCTAATGGCATATCATAGGTCAAAGCGCGGTCCAGAATCGGTTTACCGTATTTACTTTCTCCAATCTGGAAATATGGCGTATCCGTTGTCGAGCAAATAAAATTACCTTGCGGATAAATATGGTAAAGCTGCATTTCCTGATCTTTAATCTGTCCGCCCACCAGCAAATTACAATAATAGGTACTTTGCTCCTGCACATCCTCAGTAACATTGGCGATGACTTTTTTCAGTATACTGCCAATCAGCTCTGCCACATCAAACATAGTATGCAGACTAAGTATATTCGGCTCCTGTTTCAGCTCCAGATGGTTTTTAATGTGACCAATCACCGCCTGGCTTGTCGCCAGGTTTCCCGAGGCTTGAACCACAATCAGACGCTCTCCATCCACCCCGAAAGTATATAGTTTACGAAATACTGAAATATGATCCACACCCGCATTGGTTCGGGTGTCACTAATAAAAACCATTCCCTGTTCTAAACGTAGCGCACAACAATAGGTCATTATTTGACTCCTGTTAACAGCCTAATATCTGGAAGATAGAATACATAGATTCCTCTCCTCCTTTTCCCTTACCCTGCGTGCGGGTTACATCCCGATCATCCCAACCAGCGGCAATATATGCCTCGGTACTTGCCCTACACAGCTGATGTCTAATATCAAGACAATACTACTTTTTCTTAATTTATACTTCTGCCCAAGCATGACTTACCAAATGACGGGCCTCAAAAATATCGCATAGCACACCTATTTCGACTTAAACAAGATACATGCAGAAATGGTAGATTAAAAACCGATAGCATATCGCCTGTAATAACTCTGAGATTCACCTTCAATTAGAGATCAGCCTCGAATAACTGATGAATATGATCACTGAACTGATAAAACTGGATGGAACTCGGTGTACGGCGTAATTGCTGCCAATATTCCTCCAAATCTCCCCATCCCATCTCCACCAAAGTTTCAACAAGATAATCAATTTTAGTTAAGGTCTTTTGAGTGTCTATGGCTAAACGTAGCTGTTGATCCAGTTGATCTAAAGACTGGCCCAAGCTGAAAAATAAAAAGATGTCTGGGGATTCTGCCTCCAAGACATCTTCGCAATCATGAACAACATCACAGATATAAGCAGCATTTTCATGAGTAGTTTTAATCAGCCTGCTCAGTTCTGAATAGGCGCTGGCTGATAAAACTCCCCGTAACTTCTGAATCTTCTCCTGAGCTTGCTTAAAATAGTACCTGAAAGAAGCGGGTTGCTTCGCATCCAGGATTAACTCATTTAACGAGCTGGCATCAAAAGCCGGTAGGCAAAAGGCATGGGCATAATTAAGTGCCGCCTCATCATCCAGAAATGGAAAATGCGAACATAAAAACTGGGTTCGAGATAAATATCGACCTAACCAAAAAATATGCTGCGCATTGGTATTCAACAAGACCATGACGTTTTCCTTCGTTGGCTGTGAATGCAGATTGTCAACTACTCTCGTATTTTTTCCTTACCCTTAGGATAAACTACCATCAGAGATCGCTTATCGCGTTAAACTGCTCGATACTATTTCAGCGCACTAAACTGAACTTAAAAAATGTAAATCAATAAGGTGCTCTAAAAATATTGATATTGAATTATTTGAATTAGAACTAATTTCAAAGTAGGCTGCACACTATAAAGATACGAGCTAACCAAGATTCTTATTCCAAATACTTTAAATATTTCAATTGACTGCTTAGAAGCCAGTCGCCCGACCAGTATTCAGTGACCCAAACCTTAAGCTGCTCTCACGATCCACTAACCTCCACAAGACAAAATATATTTCACATATTTTACCTGAGGGCTTTGGTAGCTCAGAACATTTTGACAAGTACTGTCTCATCCAAATAAAATCCGATTATGTTATCGATATAGGGAAGGTTGATTTACCATTTACTGCCCCCCTGCTCTTGATGCATGGGCAATTACAATATGATGCTATAAACAGATTACCATTAAATTGGGAGTACCTTAGTTCCTCTCTGCTTTAAAGTAAAAAATCAAGATACACCATCGATACATTTATAAATAACATTAACTAGATGATAGCCCCCTATGGTTTTTACATAAACCTTCATGCTTCCCACAAAAAGGTTACGCGATGTTACCAAGAGCCTATCTATTACTCTTGCCAGAAAAACAGTTCATAATATGCGCTGTTAAAGTAACCGATATTAAGATCACCACCAAAGACCGGTTAGTATCAGCTCTTTCAATCAGAATTCTTGTTAATAATTTTGATTATTTCCGTGCTGAAAATATAAAACTATTCAAATAATGTAGGCTTTAATTTTTTGACTTATCTTCAGGTATTTTATCATTTCGACAACTTCGAAAGATGTTCTTAAATTATCTTCGAGCATGACTCATTCGGCCGTGGAATCACAGAGCATATTAATCCTGCGAATCTGGCTATATTTCATGGATAACTTTTTAAAGGCAACTGCTGGTATAAAAGTTGCGAAGGGCGGAGCTTAATTACTTTGATAATTACAGGGTCTGAATTGATTTCGTCTTTAACCTGAGCTTTTGTAGCTTGATTTGTTTGAAGCCCACAAACCTCTTGTTCAGCCTCTAGTTTAATACAATCAAAACCATCTCCATGCCATGAGCTTGATTAACTTAGCCAATATTCACCTGATCTTGGCTCTATAAACTCCATACGATTTTCCAGCATTTTTTTTATTATAGAACCTTTGTTGTGCAGAATGACTTGCGAAAAAAATGCGGATTTCATATTGTGTTACTCTCTTTATCTACACTTGTCCTATTGATAGCCAGTAAAATATATTATGTCAGCACAAGAAAAAGAAACCTCGAATAGCCTTTATCGCCAATGGCAAATCTTGTCGCGTCTTTCTACCGGTAAATGGATGGGAACACGTGAATTACAGGAAATCCTGAACCGTGAAGGCATTGAAATCAGCTTGCGGACCATTCAGCGTGACCTGAACCAGATTGCCCAGCGCTTTCCGATTGAAAGCAGTAAAACGACACCACAAGGCTGGCGCTGGCGTTCAGATGCTCCTATTCAAAGCTTGCCTCATATGACCAGCTCGCAGGCTGTAACCTTTATGATGGTAGAAGAACACCTGAAGCATTTGCTACCGCCTAGCCTGATTGATGAAATGAATCCCTGGTTTGATCTGGCGCGACGTAGTCTTTCTTCGCAAAATAATGTTCGGCAATGGATCAACCGGGTCCGGATTGTACCGGCCACCCAACCGCTGATTCCGCCTTTTGTCGATAAGGTCGCCCAGCAAGCCATTTATGAAGCTTTATTACAGGACAAGCAACTGGAATGTGTCTATCAGGGCCGTGGTCTTCAAAGTGAGGAAAAAACCTATATTCTGAATCCGCTGGCTTTGGTACAAAAAGGTTCAATTATTTATCTGGTCTGTACCCGTCATGATAAGTCCGATATTCAAACCTTTGCCCTGCACCGCTTTAAATCCGCAATTGTGCTGAATTCCCGTGCTTTGCATCCTGTAAATTTTGATATTGATGATTATATTGAATCAGGGGCACTGGGCTTTCGCGTAGATTTCAACCATCCAACTGAAAATGTCACCCTGAAATTGACCATGGATGAGGTAGATGCGCACTATTTTGAAGAAAGTCAGCTCAGCAAAGACCAAAAAATTGAAAAGCTGGAAAATGGCATGTTCCTGATCAGTGCGACTGTCCCCTTTACTTCGCAACTGACCTGGTGGTTACGCAGCTTTGGAAAAAAAATCAAACAGATAGAGCCTACCACTGTAGCGAATGCAGTTTATCAGCTTGATAGTCAGGATTCTCAATAGAATATCCACTCAACTTTAAAAATCCCATAGTATAAAAAGTCCCCTATTGGGGACTATATTTTTTGATTATCTGTATTTGATCAATCGGCCAGCAAATCCATTTATTGTCTTTGTTTGCTTTATCAATAACCCAAGGAAAGATAAGAAGCTGCCATTAAAAGCTCCAGTATGACGATCATACTCAATTATGCATTCACCTTGCTGCGTTTATGCCTGTATACAACTTTGGCCGCAGACTCAAAACAACCCAAGAAGCTGAGTTCCTCTGTAAACCCTGGACAGATGAACCTGAAGTTTTAAATTTGTTCCACTGCAGGAAATGCCGGCACTAAACACCTAGCATGACTTATAGACAGGTCAGTTCTGCATCATTCAAATGAATGGATTTTGAGGTGTCATTCTCATCTTTAGTATTGCCATGTACTATGTATAACAATAGTCCATTCTTTGAGAGCAACAACAAAAATACATGAATTTTCTAGATTTTTCCCTTAAAATAATTTTTGCAAAATTTATCACTATTGCTTATCCAGCTTTTCCTTGATTCAGGGCTATTACAATAAGCCTATAAAATTAAACAACAATTCTCTGCTTGTATCTCAGCCCTTGGTTTGTACATGATAAAGCCTATGTAGCTTCAGGGAAATAAAATCACAATGGCTAACCCCGCTCAATTAATACGCCACAAACTATTGAATACTTTTTTTTCACGCCACTCGATCTGGTTTGCGTGCATTATTATTGCCGTGATTTTTACCACGTTTCATATCGGTTATGAGCCGCATTATATTAATTATTTTATGCCACAAACCCTCGTGAATACCTTATGGATTGTGACTATTCTACTAAGTTTACTTGGGTTATATGATGTCCTGCAAACCAAGCATTCCATTCTTAAAAACTACCCAATCATGGGGCATTTCCGCTTTATTTTTGAGGAATTCCGCCCCGAAATTCGTCAGTATTTTATTGAAGCAGACCGTGATGCGTTGCCTTTTTCACGTATGCAGCGCAGTCTGGTCTATCAGCGAGCTAAAAATGAAAATGCCGACAAGCCTTTTGGCTCAATCCTGAATGTTTATGAAGATAATTACAGGTTTGTGACCCATTCTATGACCCCATGCCAGATTGCAGATCCACAAACCTTCCGTATCCTGATTGGGAATGAACAATGTAGTCAGCCCTACTCTGCTTCTATTTTTAATATCTCGGCCATGAGTTTCGGCAGCCTGAGTGCCAATGCTGTTCGCGCTCTTAACCTGGGTGCTAAAAAAGGTGACTTTTATCATGATACTGGTGAGGGCAGCATTAGTCCCTATCATCTGGAACATGGTGGTGATCTGGTCTGGGAACTCGGTAGCGGCTATTTTGGCTGCCGTACGCTAAGTGGTCAGTTTGATCCTGAACGCTTTGCAGCCCAAGCTCAACTACCTCAAGTAAAAATGATTGAAATCAAGCTCTCACAAGGTGCCAAGCCGGGCCATGGCGGTATTCTGCCAAAGAGCAAGATTTCCGAAGAAATTGCCCAAATTCGTGGCATCAGTCGTGAGCATGACTGTATTTCCCCTTCCAACCACCCGGCCTTTTCCACCCCTATTGAAATGATGCACTTCATTCGGCAATTACGTGAACTTTCTAAAGGCAAGCCTGTCGGCCTCAAGCTTTGTCTGGGACAACCCTGGCAGTTTATGAGTATGGTCAAAGCCATGCTGCATACCCAGATTTACCCGGATTTTATTGTGGTAGATGGCTCTGAAGGCGGGACTGGCGCGGCCCCCATTGAACTAGTGGACTACGTAGGCGCTCCTCTACGTGAAGGTTTGCTTTTTGTACACAATACGCTGGTAGGTGCAGGGATCCGGGATAAAATCAAGATTGGTGCCAGTGGTAAAATTATTAGTGCCTTTGACATCGCCAGTACTCTGGCAATGGGTGCTGACTGGGTCAATTCAGCGCGAGGCTTCATGTTCGCCGTAGGCTGTATTCAGGCACAAAGCTGTCATACCAACCAATGTCCAGTCGGTGTAACCACTCAGGATCACAACCGTCAGAAGGCTTTGCATGTCCCGACCAAAGCTGAACGGGCATTTCATTTTCATAAAAACACCCTGCATGCTCTGGCAGAACTGATTGCCTCTGCAGGTTTAGAGCATCCTTCAGCCATTAAGCCGCATCATCTGGCACAGCGGATTAGCAATCATGAAATCAAGAATTTTGCGCAGATTCATTTCTGGTTAAAAGAAGGCGAATTACTGTCTTGTGAAAACAAGGATGAGGAGAATTTTTACTTCCGGATGTGGAATATGGCTGAACTGGAACGCTTTTGATTTTACAGGTCTCAGATTCCTACTCAAGTAAAGAGGCGTTATTCAACGCCTCTTTTAGATTTTGGATGCTGCTTAATAATAGGTTTTGCTGCCATGCGCATGCAGAAAAGCCGGAATAAGACCTGTTAAGGCTGCCCGTATATCCGCACGCTCATTAATCAGCTGATGCGAACCTTCTTCCAGCATCAATAAGGTCTGCAAACGGAACTTACGCCGGATAAACTCGATATTATAGCGCCAGTCCACCGTCTGATCCTGCGCACCCTGCGCTAGCCAAACCGGAATACGACAAGCCGGACGCTCTTCCATTTCCAGCATCCAGCGCGACATGGCCAGAATCCAGTCCATCCCCATCATACGGGGCTGTAAAGGATCTTTTAAACGGATAAAACGCAGGAATTCCGGATTATGGTTATTTCGTCTAAAATGCCGCGGCACTTCACGCTTAATCCGACTAATAATTCCCAGTCCAAGCGGATTATGCCACCAGGCTGTCTTGGCTGGGCGAATCAGTGGAGAGAGCAGCAGCACACGATCCACAAAAGGATTCTCGCGGCGTTCTGCAAATTCCAATAAGTGATGCATCCAGATCGCGCCACCGGTACTTTGTCCAATACCAACCCAGGGCTTCGGTAATTGCGTTGCATGTTTGACATAATGATATACGGCATGCAAGACCTGCTGATAATGGTCAAAATTCTGAATGCTGGCCGGTGAACCATCGCTCAGCCCATGCCCCGGCAAGTCATAGGTCAGTACGCTAAATCCCTGTTCCAGCAGTTCCCGTACAATCGGCTGATAAATTCCGCTATGTTCCAAATAGCCATGTAATAAAAAAGCCGTGCCCTGAATCTTGTCAAAACGGGTATTTTCCAGATGAGGCTCAAAGACCTGAACATGCAGCCTAAACAGTGGCATTTCGATATAGCCCTGCCAGTGTTTACAATCCAGTGAATCAAAGCCATATAGCTTGCGATAGGATTGCAAATCAGGTGATACCTGCTCATCTAGCCGGTTTAAATTCAGCGACTCTAATAATTGCGGCGTAATGTCCCGGCTCGGTACAGGCAGGTCAAGCTGTTTCAGGATTGCAGGATTTAAAAATGGAATATCAGACATTATGGTACCTCCCGACAGTCACTGGATCCGAACCACACATCGCGTATGGTGGCCAACAGTTCATAATTGGCCCGGCGACTATGATCATAGTTTTGTGTACTTGGACGCCATCTGGTTAATGACGTCGGCATTGGTGCTTCTACCGGAATGGTCTGAATTCCGTTTAATGCAAATAAACGGCGGGTACGCGGCATATGATAACGATCTGTAATCAGTATCACTGTCGGTGCCCCACCTTTTTTTTGTAATAATAACGAGCTAAAGCGACTGTTCTCACAGGTATTCATACTGCGATCTTCAAGCAGTTTGGCATCGACATCATATTGTTGTAGCCAGCGTTGCATATAAGGCGCTTCAACGCCGCTTAATACAATCGGCAACTGAAAGCGTTTTTCAACTTCTAGCGTTGTTTCCAAACGCAGTCGAGTATAATTATTAACCACTATATCTTTGCCATTTTCGTCCAGCGTCAGACCACCACCCACCACTACAATTGCATAAGGTTTGGCGTTATTAAGTGGCTTTTGTTGCTGATCTTGTAACAATGCCAGCTCCTGCTGGATGGCTTTCTCGTCCACCAGTTCTGCTGCGCTGGCTTCTTCCTGCTCCAAAGAATGAGTAGTCAAAAACTCGATATACTGCTCTATACGCTCTTTATTTTCATTGCTGTCCCATTCCAGTAACTGGCGGACATTTTCGGTGGGATCATTGATTTCCACAGCGACGGCCTGAGTAGGCAATAACGGCACTTGCGGTAGAGGAGTTTGCTCAGCTTTTTCTTCCTGCTGTTGACGTTGGTAGTCTTCGATTAGCTGTTGCAACGCTTTATAACGGGCCTGAATCAGCACTAGGTTAGCTGAGTTATTTTGCTGAATATCCTGCTCGATTACCTGTAAATAAGCCTGACGGGCAATCCATAAATCAGAGCCTGGCTCCAGTGTGTCATGCTCACTCAAAGCAGCCATTTTTTGGCTTTGTGCCGCAACTTCATTCACTTCCAGAGAGACAAACTGATTGAGTCCCTTAACCACCAGATGCGAATAAAAAGGCGAATAGAATAACACCAGCAAACAGCCGAGCAGCACAAATAATCCCGTGATTAGCTGTACCAGACGGACCATCCAAAAGGTGTTTTTCATTTAATTATTCATCCTTGATGAGAACGGATTAAGCCATTTATATCAAATAATACCGGCTCCGGTTCTAGCATGATCTTAAATTGTGCCCAGACTGCCTGTTGTACCGCATGATATGTATGTTGCACATCTTTCAGCGATGCCTGACCATAATTCACCAGTACCAGTGCCTGTTTATGAAACATCCCTACCGGCCCCAGCTGTTTACCTTTCCAGCCCGCCTGATCAATCAGCCAGCCTGCCGCTATTTTAACCCGATCATTAGGCTGCGGATAATGGGGTAAATGCGGGAAATTTGCTGCAATTTGGTCAAAATCTGTCTGATCTACCACCGGATTTTTAAAGAAACTCCCCACATTAGGATAGTCTTTAGGATCAGGCAGTTTGCTTTGGCGGATGGCTATCACCTGCTGTTGCAGATTTTCTGCAGTGAGATGATCACCTACCGCAGCCTTCAGATCTCCATAATTCAGTTTCAGATCTTCATGTTTGAGTAATTTAAACGTAACGTGCGTAATGACATAACGAGTCGGGTCATCTTTGAAAATACTATGCCGATAGGCAAACTGGCAATCTGCCGCAGCAATCGCCCCAAACTGCTTGGTCTGGCGATCATATACCTGTACCGAGTCGATAAACTCGCCGACCTCAACTCCATAAGCGCCAATATTCTGGACCGGAGAGGCACCGACACGTCCGGGAATCAGCGCCAGATTCTGTAACCCATACAGCTGCTGTGCAGTGGTCCAGAGCACAAAATCATGCCAGACTTCACCTGCGCCAACTTGTAGAAATTGATGGTGCTTATCTGCATGCAGCAGTTCAATTCCGCGGATATTCATGTGCAATACCAGCGCATGGATGCGTTCAGGCAAGAGCATATTACTACCGCCTGACAGAATTAAACTATTCAACTGCTGCTGTGCTGCAAAATCCAGTGCAACAGTCAGATCATCCGTCGACTGAATTTCCGTATAATAAGAAGCCACCGCGTCAAGATTCAGGGTATTAAAGGATTTAAGCTGAACTTCAGTTTGAATCTGCATAACTTAAACCTGGCTGCTTTGATGCTGTTGAAAAATCTCGACCCAAGCTTTGCTACTGGATTCACATTGATCCAGCACACGCTCAAAGCCCTCAGCACCTCCATAATAAGGATCGGGTAAGGCCTGCTGTGGATAGTCCTGATCATGCTCACTCATCAAGGCAATACGGGCACGTAAAGCACCGAATTGGGCTTCCGCCTTGGCTTGCAAGTCTTGAATATTAGACAGGTTTTCCAGATCCATAGCCAGAATCAGGTCATGCTCAAGAAAGTCCTGAATAGTCAGCTGACGTGCCCGTAAGCTAGATAAGTCATAGCCACGCTTTAAAGCATGTTGCTGACTGCGCAAATCGGGTGCCTTGCCCGGATGATAATTACTGGTGCCAGCTGAATCGACCACAATGTTGAGTTTCCTTGCATCACAATAATGTCTGAGTACCACTTCTGCCGTGGGAGAGCGACAAATATTTCCCAAACAGACACATAACACCTTATATGGCGTTCTGGATGACATAAACAACCTCAAAGTTAATCAATTTCTGGATTCTTATGTTAAGTTATTTACTGCATGAATCCTATATCACCCCCCTAGAATAATCTCGTATTTAGCATAAAAAGAAAGGATAAGCCCATGGATCGTTTTCAGTTTCAAACCGTACCCAATATTATTGCCGGACTTGGCGCGATTCAGGAATTGTCCCAGATTCTTAAAAAAGGCCGTTATGAACGGCTGTTGCTGGTCACTGATCCCGGCATGTTTCAACATAAACTCCATCTTCCTATTCTAGATATTGTTGAAGATGCTGGACTGAACTATGCCATTTATGCTCAGGTTCAGGCTGATCCGGCCGATACTCTAATTCTTGAGGACTATGCCCGCTATCTTCAGTCGATTCAGGCCCTGAATGTGCCGTATTACCAGATTCCAGGCAATCATGATGATGCCCGCTATTTTCCGTTTTACCGTAATACGGATCAGGCCCATGCCATCCGTCTG
>NZ_SMTB01000034.1:0-27164 GCF_006864105.1 Acinetobacter sp. RF14B
TGTGTATATAGAAATCGTCGTAAACGATTAAACCTGCGGTTTAATTTACTTGCTGGCATATACAATTTAGATTGGGTGAAAGATAAACAATTAAATTGGTTGAAAAATGATTTATGAAGGAAGTCTATTGAATGTGATGTCTGTAAACCATTGACTATTTGAACATCATCAGCCTGCAACGATTTACCAATTATTGAAGCTGAAGTAACTAGTATAGTAACGCCATTATTTAAAAGCCAAAAGTCTTCATTCTCTTCATCTAATGTATTCCTAATATCTTCATTGACACCATTTAAACCCATAAATGATCGAACATTTGAATCAAAAATGTACTTCTTCAAGATATTATTTTCAGTAATAAATTTATAATAATCACTTAGTTTAGTTAAAATAACATAGCGCTCACCACTTGATAATATATCTTTAAATGGTAGCTCAAGAGTATAATTTTTAACTTTTCTATAATACTTGTTTAATTCACTTGCACCAAAAAAATTAAATTTAACATTAGCCACGCTAAAGTTGTTCTCAAATATTTTTTCAACCTGTTTTGATCTTAATAAAACTTCTTGCCCAATCTCACTTTCATTTCCTCTAGAGGCATAATATATTTCGACTGAAAAATTAGTTAATTTTGGTGAAACTTTCCGATAACAATATATAAATTTATCTCTTTGATCTAAAAGCTGTTTGTTATAACCACCTGAAAGCTCATTATTTAATATGGAGAAATCAAAAAATTCAGTAATTGTAGCTATTAAAGCATCTAAAGTAGCTTGTTTAAATGTTTCATGAGATTTACAGGTTACTATAACCAATTTTAATTCTACACTTGACTTTGGCCACACAAAATCTTTTATATCATCTAATAAATGCCCATTTATAAAAATATAAAAAGCATCAACTCCTCCATCCTGACGGCCATCAACTACACCACTCATAATTTCATCAAATGATAAATCTTCATCTTTTAAAATTTGCTCAAAAGCCAAAAACTCGAAACACTCATCTCTTTTACTAGACGGAAGACCTTGCTCAACGCGATCGTCAATAATTCCATCAATTAAAATTGCATCATTTTTTGCCATAACTTATCCGTGATTTTTTGGATTATATTTTTATATAATTAAAAATTAACATATTTTTTATTCAAATACAGTTACCACTTAATTTTTATCTACATTTAACTTTAAAGACAATATAGCTATTAAAAAGTATCCTTTATTGCCAAAATCGAAGACTTAGGACGCATTCAACTCTCAAAGTCCTTCTTTATGTGTGTCTAGCACCCTCCCCCCAGCCCTCTCCCATAGGGAGAGGGAGTATCACCTAATCTATTTGATACACGTAGTTCCCTCTCCTTTCAGGAGAGGGTTAGGGAGAGGTCTTAAAAATCAAGCACAAGAGAGAGGCTCTTTGAAAGCAAGCGCGAATAAAAACTAAAAAGCTCTAGTTAGATACTCCATACCACTACAACATAAACATATACCCCAAAGATCTTTGATTATTCACCTATCTGTCACCCAAAATTCAGGTACAAGGAGAAAAATCAATGATCAACCAACTTTGGAATACAGTCTGGACTAGACATCATAAAACTAAGGACCTATTCAAACGTTTAAACCCTCACTTCATTTTATCTCAACAGATTCAAGCGAACTCAGATTCAACTGACAATACTCACTCTAATACTAAACAACAGAATGGGTTCAAAGGTTCCTACAACAAAACCCAATGGCTTGGATTATTCCTCGGCCCATTGGTATTTGCATGGTTATACTTTGGTATGAGTTTTGAAGGTTTATCTTCAGAAGGTCAAGGTGTTTTAGCACTCACCGCCTGGCTTTCCATCTGGTGGATTTTAGAAGTTCTACCTTTAGGCATTACCTCTTTGCTGCCTATTGTCGTGATGCCAATGATGGGGACTTTGACCATCGCCAAAGTCACCTCCAGTTATACAGACCCGAATATTTTCTTATTTTTAGGTGGCTTTGCAATCGCGATTGCAATTGAAAAATGGAATCTGCACGAACGCATTTCATTAGGCATTATTAGTTTTTCCGGGTCTACCGTGAATGGTCTGATTTATGGATTCATGTTCGCCACAGCGTTTTTATCCATGTGGATTTCAAACGTAGCAACGGTCATGATGCTCTTACCGATCGGAATGGCAATTGTTTATAAAATCATTTCCTTACTCAAACAAGAAGCAAGTCACGATCCGGATGATGAGGTCAAATTTACTAAAGCCATTGTTTTTGCAATTGGATTTGGTGGCATTATTGGTGGCAGTGCAACCCTGATTGGTACCCCACCCAACCTGATTCTGGCAGGACTGGTCAAAGAAATTTATGGCTATGAAATTGGATTTGCACAATGGTTCATTTTTGCTTTTCCCCTTTGCTTAATTCTAGCCATATTCACAACCTTTTGGTTGACCAAAATTGCCTATCCAATGAAAGCGAAGAAAATCACTGAAGGCAAAACATTTATTCAGTCAGAAAAAAACCGCTTAGGCAAAATGTCCTATGAAGAAAAAGCGGTCGCAATCATCTTTACCCTGACCGCTTTTATGTGGTTAACGCGTACATTTATCTGGAAAGATATTATTCCAGGTATCTCGGATACCATGATCGCTATTACAGCGGCAATGGCTCTATACGCAATACCTGCAACGGATGGCAAACGTCTTTTAAATGCAGATTCGCTTAATGAAATGCCTTGGGATGTTTTATTGCTGGTCGGTGGTGGTCTTGCCTTGGCTGCTGGCTTTAGTAATACTGATTTATCACAGTGGATTGGACAGCAATTATTATCACTGCAAAATCTGCCATATATTGTGGCATTATTACTTACCACAACATTAACGATTAGTCTTACTCAAGTATCACCAAACACAGCGGTAACCACTATTTTTGTTCCAATTGCAGGAACTTTGGCTCTAGCTTTAGATGTACATCCTTTACCATTAATGGCCGCTGCTGCACTTGGTGCTGGCTTTGCCTTTATGCTACCTATTGGCACACCATCTCAAGCTGTTATCTTTGCAACGGGTAGAGTAAGTATTCGAGATATGCTTATGCAAGGGACATTAGTCACTGTTCTCGCCACCCTTTTAATCGTAGTATCCGTCTATCTTATTTTCCCGCTGACTTTTGGTTTGGAACTATTTAGCTTCCCAGCTGCATGGAAATAATCGATATTTAATCATTCACTCTATAGAAATCCTCTCCTTTTAGGAGAGGTGTCCTTATTGATATAAAAGCTTCTAAGCTGGTATATAATTGATTAAATAATATAGAAAAACAAAAATGACAACCGAAATCTTACTTACCATCATTCAAGTAGTAATTGACATATTCGCAGTTGTTATTGTCTTTTTGCTCATTATTCCTAAAAGCTGTAAATGGCTCTCTGAAATGCAACCTGAACCACGTAGAAAACAACGCGGAGATTTTTCCTATGAAATTTAAGTGATCTTCTACCCCATCTACTGGCTGATTAAAATCATCATCGCTATCTTCAAATAAACTCAAAAACCACTTATTCCCCTCGAATCAATCCCAACTTATTCCACACATCCGGTGTCAAAAACGTCACCACCAATTTATTTAAATCAATATATCGCACCACGCCCTTGAGCTGCTCTTTCACTGCTGGAGTTTTTAGAATTTCTTCACCCGTAATACTGCCCAGTTCCTGAAAACTATTACCAACAGCTGGCAAACCTTCTGCCTGAATCACGGCTTTGGTCTGTGCTGAACATTGCTCCACCAATATACGCTGCAACACCGTCGCCAGATTCTTATCTAATGCTTCCTTTTGAGTCGCGGTCACATTACTAAAAGCCTTTAAGTCGGGATGATTACCCAATGCCACAAAAGTCCATTGCAACACCGTCGTCTTATCCGTTGTTGTGGTCGATTTCACCAGACAATCACTCAACTGATCCACCGTGGGCCCGGCCGATGCAAATTGAGTTGCACTGCATAAAGCAAGCGCCATTACAGCAGCACAGCCCATACGGGAAAATGTGTGGCGAACAGCAGTGAATACACTACGAGACATCAGGCAAACTCCTATTAACAATGAATTCTTTGTATCACAAACCGCCTCTGCTCACCTGTTATCCATCTGTAAAAATAAATATTATTCTTTTACTTAGCTCAAAATTCCATGATTTTAAAAACTATTATTATTCGACCAAAGAAGGTTTCCATTTTCTTATCACTGTCACCTACTTATGCTAAGGTTCTCTAAAACAGTAAAAGTATACTTTTCGAGGGGAAAAACATGTCTAAGCAAATTCTGATGCTGGTTGGCGACTATGCCGAAGATTATGAAACTATGGTGCCATTTCAGTTTCTGACTGGCCTAGGCTATACCGTGCATGCAGTGTGTCCTGACAAAAAAGCGGGAGATAGCATTGCAACAGCCATTCATGACTTTGAAGGCGAGCAAACTTATAGCGAAAAACGTGGTCATAACTTTGCCATTAACTATGATTTTACTGCGGTAAATTCACAGGAGTATGTGGGACTGGTCATTCCTGGTGGACGTGCGCCTGAATACTTGCGTATGAATGATCGTGTGGTCGAGATTGTGCGTGAATTCGATGCAGCACAAAAACCGATTGCTGCAGTGTGTCATGGCGCGCAGCTTTTAGCCGCTGCTGATATATTAAAAGGCCGTGTCTGTTCTGCTTATCCTGCTTGCGCTGCTGAAGTGAAATTGGCAGGCGGTCAATATGCCGACATTGCTGTTACTGAAGCGGTTACCGATGGTCATCTGGTTACTGCGCCTGCATGGCCTGCTCACCCGGCTTGGATGGCACAATTTGTTAAAGCTTTAGGCGCCACCATTCGCCTTTAATGCTTTATGCCAAAGATTCTAAACTTGCTGGACTCTAAGCGGGTTTAGAATCTTTCCTATCATAATTGCAACTGCTTAAACCTCATTGATCAAGAAAAACATCTAATTGATTTGCTTCAGCATATTCTTCGCACCACTATGATTATAGTTAGTCGCCAAGTTTTGCAACACTCGTTTGGCCTGAGCTTTAGAGTTCGGGAAGCGATTCGCATAAGCAGGAATACCATTCAGGCAGCGTGCCACCAGCATTCCCGACTCGGTATATACCCGGGTGCCTTCTGTTCCTTGTAACTTGCCATAATTATAAGCACGCTGCGCATTATTACAGGCATTGTTCAGATTTTTACCGCTATTAATATCACGACGGGCTACCACATAGAGCTTCATCTGCTGCTGTTGTGGCGTTTCCACTTTACGGCGCGTTACAACTGCAGGCTGTTCTAGAGGTACTTTACTTTCTTGTTTATCTGTTTCTTTTTTATCAAGAACAGCTTTATCGACCTCTTTCACGGTAGTTTTAGCTTCTGCTTTATCATTGCCCGGTTTCCTGACTTTAGAGGCGGTCTTATGAGCCTGATAAAAATTATGCGCTTCATTCAACGTGAACATCTGTGTCAATAAACGTACTGCCCGCGTGCCCTTCTTATCCTGCTGGCGCTCGGAAACAGGTTCAATCGATACAATCCAGTTTTTTTGTGCCTGGCTCGACAAATGGCACTGATAGGCACCAATCCCTTGGGTAACATAACGATTTTTATTTAGACTGCTTCTTTGGGCATTCTCTTTGACCAGACTTAGGCGGCTTCGATGTAACAGGGAAAACTTCCCGCCCTGTTCATGACAATACTGGCTGAGGACGGTACGGGGATATAAAGATTGCGGTTCCAGATGCTGTCGGGCTGCGTCCCATACATAGACATACTCTTTTGCCTGACCATTTTCTAAGTTTAAATTTCTTTTGACAATCACTTCTTGAGGGCTAACAAAAGGGTGCAAAGCCTTGGGTTTTGAGGGCATCATGCTATTACAGCCCGCTAAAATTATTGTACTTATTGTTAGAATTATGAATTTTAATTGCACAGCAAACATCTCAACCCAGATTAAGCTATAACATATAGCAAATACAAAAAAACGACAATCACAAGATATTGATAAATATCGGAATTAAAGTAAACACTCGCACAGATCATCACCAAAGGTGTTAAGTATGACAACCTTTGTTTTATAAAAATGGATTTTGTTAACATTTTAATGGTTCATCAATCGGACAAATCACTGTATTTAAATTTTAACCACAACCTGCTCACCTAAAAGCCGAAGAAACGAGTTGTTCGGTTATCCATTCTAAATATACTCAAGATCTTTTTATTACTTTATTGCCTCCCTAAACATTGATTCACTTCTTCTATATCCTCTAGATGAGATTAGAAAATTGAATCATTTCAAATATGTAAAATATATTTTTATATACACCCAGTATGTAAATTAAAATAGCAGTCATACTGACTCTCAGACACTAGATAAGAGAAAACGGTTAAATATCCTGACACTGAGAGGTTGCGACCATTAAGCAGCACATAGAGCAGTGAATTTGTTGGCTCATTTTCTCGCTTTCCCCTGAAAAAAAACACAAAAAAAGGCCAAACTTTGAATGTTTGGCCTTAAAATCAAATATTTTAAAACTCACTTATTTAATATGAGATTCAAACGCTTTCAAACGTTTATAGATCGACAAGAGTTCAATAATCGTCGGCCAAGACATAATCAGGTATTGAAAAGACTCGCGAACTTTGCCAAAAACATTCATGATTTGCATCATTAAGCCCAGCGTAATCGTGCCCGCAGCAATACTTGGGAACAGAATAAATAGTCCGTAAATATTATCGAGCTGCAAATACCAGATCCGCACCATATTGAAATAGGCATAATGGAAATATAAACGGAAATAGTTCCAGCGTACCCGGCTAAAAAGTTCCTGCAAGGTCAAAGGATGGGCGCGATCTTCATAATCTTCGCCGTAAACCAGCTCTTTCCGATAGGCAGCTTCTACTTTCTGGTTATTAAATTCCAGTCCTGGCAGCTTCATGCCAACGATTATCAAGATCACCGTTCCCAGTGCTGCCCAACCAATTGATGCCCACACCAAACTATGTTGAATCTCCCCGACAAAAGGCAAAACTTTTACATGCGAGGACAGTTGGTACAAAACAGGCAAAAAAGCCATCAATAACATAAGGGATTCAATCAGGGAAACACTGAGCTGCTCGGTGGTCTTGGCAAAACGCATGGTATCTTCCTGAATACGCTGTGATGCCCCTTCAATATGACGCAGTTTTTCCCAGTGTGCAGTGTAATAATCATTCATTGCAGTACGCCAGCGGAATACATAATGGCTGACAAAAAACAGGTTAAAGACTGCCAGCGTGACATAAATCATGGCAATATAAATAAAGGTCAATGCCTCCTGGTAAAGAAACTTTACATCCCCTCCACCTTGACTGAGCATATTCTGAATCTGGTTATAAAACGGATTGTACCATTCGTTCAGCACCACATTGACCTGTACGCCAAACCAGATATTAAACAGGATAAAAGCTGATCCCCAGACGGACCAGCGCTGCCATGGGTGATGGGCTTTAAACCGCCAAAACAAAGCAAACAAAGTGGTAGCGACAAAGAACCATAGATAAAACCAGATAAATTTCGGGGTCCAGAAGCGGTTAATTCCAATAGGAAGAGTTGCATCCTGATACCCTTGTGCCAAGCCGAGATAAACACCCCAGCCTGAACCACCGCTATGCCAAAGGCCGAGATTGATTAGAAACCACAAGACCAGACTGCTGAAAAACCAGACCGGTCGCGGAAAAAATGACTTGAACATAGAGGTATAACTCTCCTTTTATCTCTGGTTCAGAAATGAAGCACAGTGTATTCTTATTTTTAGCTTGAGAACCTGCGACAGCATTATTTTTCAATTTAATGCAAAAAACAACAGATGAATATAAAACATTGATGTAATCAATATAATAGATCTCTTGCGAAAGTAAAAACCGCCTCAATATAAATTTCATGAGATATCAAAAATTAAATCGTTTTTCAGATTCTGAATTCAAACGCTTGGTTGGCGCACCTCGACAAGTTTTTACTGGAATGGTAGAGGTTCTAGAAAAAGCTGAATCACTCAAAAAGAAATCAGGTCGTCCTCATACTTTAAATATAGAGGACCAGTTGTTATTGACTCTCAATTACTTACGAAACTACAGTACTCAACTGGAATTGGCGGCAAATTACCATATCGCTGAAAGTAATGTGAATTGAACCATTAAAAAGGTTGAAAATGCATTGATGAAATCAAGACGTTTTATCCTGCCAAAACGAAGCATTACCACAGCAGACGAACACTTTAACTGGGTCATTATTGATGCTACAGAATGTTCAATTGAACGCCCGAAAAAAATCAGATTAAGTTCTACAGGGGTAAAAGAAGAAACATACGCTAAAAGCCCAAGTGATCTATCATCCGAAGAGTAAACAAATCATAGGGCTAGATATATAGAATGGCAGTCAGCATGACATTAAACTGGCAAGAACAACGGTTAAGAAATTTAACCATTGTGAATATGTTATTACCGATTTAGGATACTACGGATTAGAGCAAGACGGCTTTAAATTATTGATGCCAATAAAGAAACAGAAGAATTTCCCCTTATTTGATGTTGAGAAAAAGTACAATAACATGATTGGAAAAATACGGGTTGTGATCGAACACATCAATAGTCAATTGAAAACATTTAGAATATTGAGTGGGCGCTATCGAAATAGACGGAAAAGATTCGGTTTACGCATTAATTTAATCGCTGCATTAGTAAACCGAATAAACTCGCAATAAGGACTTTCGCAAGAGGTCTAAGCTATCTATTGTTTCTAATGACATTTGTTTATTGGTAATAATATCATTTTCGAAACTATCATGATCTGCCTCATAGTTTCCAATTAAAGACCCTACTTTACGAACAGTATAGATGAATAATTCATTATTCATTTCGGATTTATTATTAATAGTGTTGTACGCTGTAGTATACAATCTTCGCGATTGATTTATATCATCTGCGATGGTGATAGTTCGAGATTTAAGTGCATTACTAATTTCATTCTCACGCTCTTTTATGCTTGTATCATTCGCATGGCTACAACCTACTAAAGTTAAGCCAACTAATAAAATTACCCAATACTTCATAAGTATTTACCAATTCTTTGTATCAAGGATTTCGTTTTCTTCAGAGATTGGAACTTGATAACCATACTCGGTTCGACATAGTTCATAAGCTTGTCTATTCCGTTTTTTATTGAAAATCATTTGATATACTCTATGCCCAATCATCAATGTACCTCTATTATTTCGATTATTTGTCGCTAATGCAGTGTACTTTGCTTTATCAAAAATACCGTATCCTGCTGGAGTGAGCTTTATAATATCTTCTAAATTTTTATAGTGTTCCGCAACTCGTATATCAAAACTATCTTTCAAAAGTTCTGTAGCTGCGATCAGTGCTTTATAAAAATTTAGTCGCTTTACTGAGCCAGCTCGGCTATGAAAAATTTGAAATGGTAATCTAAGATGAAAAAATTAAACATATGATTTTACTGCATAGACCACACCCTGAAAATGAAATCAAAGGTGGGGCATTGAAAGCTGTAAAACAGGTACTCAAGCAAGAGGGATTTTTATGAGCTATTTAAAATACAAAGGTTATCTCGGCACAATTGAGCCTGATATTGAAACAGGTGAGTTATTTGGAAAACTTGCTTTTATTCGTGATCTTATTACCTATGAAGCGGAAACTTTAAAAGCCCTTGAGCAAGCTTTTCAGGAATCTGTAGACGGCTATTTAGAATCATGTGCTGAACTAGGAAAATCTCTTGATCAACTATTCAAAGGCACTTTTAATGTCCGTATTAGCCCTGAATTGCACCGTAAGGCGGTTTTAGCATCAAGTAATTCTCTAAATGCCTTTGTCAGTGATGCAATTCAAGAAAAGTTAATGCGTTTAGGTACATAATTTATTGAAGCTTAGGCTACTAAATAAAAATCGAAAAACTCAGCAAAAATGGTAACTTAGAACTCCAATTTTTAGTTTTGTATAAGGTGTATTATGTTAATTTCAGGAGAATTTAATTTATAGTCTCAATGAAAATCTAATTCTGATTTAAATATTTTTTTAAGCATTCCCATTCTTTGCGATATTTAAATTTATATAAATTCGCAGATAACTTTTTTCTCCACGTAATATCTTTTTCATCCATCGCATGCTTTTGAATATCCTTAATTAACTCCTCTTTATCAAAACTACTCCAAATTGGAGAAATCGTTTGTTCAAGATTTTCAGAGCAAATTGGTGCAACATTATAAAATAATTGAAATTCAATAACTTTTATATCGTAATTAGAAATTTCTTTAGCTATTTTTTTATAATCAACTTCATTATCAACAAATAAAAATGATAGTGAAAACCATAACTGATCTAAAGTCATATTAATTTCCATCTTATAAATTCAGCTGATTCTTCTTCGAAAGTATCACTAGCATGATCTCCTAGGATTCCTCCTATTATTGCTCCAACAATCATAATGGCTAATGTACAAGCAGCTGCATATGGTCCACATGCAGCTCCCAATCTTGAAAATCTAGCGAATTGACCTGTTAAGCTTGCTCCTAGAGTCCTACCACTAGTACCAATAACATGAACCTGTCTAGGCATCAAATTAGCGCCACACGTGAACTTATCACCGACATACGCCACAGCTTTACCATTAAAAACCACATGGTCATTACTCTTAATCAAAGTTGACCAGGTTTTGCATTTAGGACAAGAAAAACCATCTCCCGCACGAAGAAATAGGTTTCCCATTTGGGAACTTCGAGATTGAGTGGATAACACTGTTCCACCGTGACTTGTTGCAGATCCATGAATGCCAAATCCTTTAGACATTTTTTGATGCTCCAAGAGCGGAAGTCATAAATCCGTCGTGGATAATTGCGTCATGATATAAACGTAAAACATGTGATGTAATTGGACTATTGATGATTTCATCACCGTTTTCTAGTGGTGATCCAACCAATTCTGATGATCGATTATGAACAGTGATAGCGCTACCAGCTCCAGAGATAATTTTCGTACTAGAACCATCAGTATATATGGCTTCATCACCAACTAACGCTAAAGAAACGCCTTTAACTTTATAGGTATTCGTAGAGGCTCTTATCAATCCACCATCTCTAGTTTTAGATCTGTTAAATGCAGCATAGAATTTACTATAAGGTTTATGATTCCAATACAATTGTTCTGCTTCTTGAATCTTTATAATGTCTTCTTTTGAAAGTTTTTTCAGCTGCTCTTCTGGCAGTTCATGCAAAAAAGTAGGGCTAGTCATGGCTAGATCCAATTGTTCTAATTCAATAAAGAATAACAAATTATAAAGTGAAGCAAAAATTTAAAATGTAGTAGTTGAATATTCTACTGACTTGGGATCTATTTAACATAATGGAGGTTATACGAAATTTGAGAAAAAGCATTGATAAAGTACTACTATGTAGTACAATAAAATTGCTACATAGTAGTAGGTAGTATGGAAGCTTGATGTATACAATATGCGAAACATCTTTGTTCAGTAAGTTTTATTCAGACTATTGAACAGAAAAAGAATACAACGAGTTTAAAATTTTTCTTGCTTCCAATCCTGAAGTTGGTGATGTAGAACCTAACTCAGGAGAAATACGTAAAGTTTATTGGAGATCAGGTAAGACAGGTAAAAGCGGTAGAGTCAGAGTAATCTATTACAACCGTCTAGCTAACGCACAAATATGGTTACTTACCATTTATGGGAAATCTGCTGTTGATCAACTCGATAAAAAAGTACTACGTGCTTTAGTGGAGAAGTTAAATGAATCACTCAAATGATATTGTAAGCCGTGATGCTGAACGAGATATTGGTGCTGAATTACTTATGGCAGTAGATGAAATGCTTGCCAATGTTCCAGTCAAAACTTATACCATCACTCAAACTGATGTCGCTTTAGCTCGCCAAAAATCAGAGTTAAGCCAACGTGAATTTGCCGAAACTTTAGGTGTATCTGTGCGTACTTTGGAAAGTTGGGAACAAGGTGTACGTAAACCATCTAAAGCGGCACAATCCTTAATTAACCCGGATCCTGCTTAAGCCGATGATTCCTTAATTTGAATTGTTGGCTTATTTTGATGGGTTAATTGATATGCACATAGTGAGGCGTAAATTCCACTCAGAAATCCATGAAGACTACGTGCTTTACTCGTCACTAAATTGTATTGTCCCTTCAATAAACTGAATAATGTTTCTATCTTATTGCGTTGTCTTAGGTGATATTCATCTGATGCACAGAGTTGAATAGCCTACATATTCTTTCGATGATAAGTAATTAAATCAATACCTTGATCTTTCAATCTGATTTTTAATTCTTGGCTGATGTAACCTCGATCCCCATAAAGTTTTGCTTCTATACCAGCAACCAATTGCTCATCCATTTTTATGTCAGCAACATGTCCATTCGATAAAGCAGAACAGGCAATTTCACCAAATTGATTCATCGCAATATGTAATTTACAGCCATAAAACCAGCCCATTGAGCTTCTACCACGTGATGCAATTTGGACTAATGATTTATGACGCTGAATACGTTGATTTTTACAAACTGGCAGAGTTGTTGAATCAATCCATAAATATTGTGTAGTTTGGTCTTTCATCAGCGCCACATGTAAAGCGTGTAGGGCCAATTGGTGCATATTGATCAGATGAATCATCCTTTGATAGCAAGGCAAGTACTTAAATAAATGGCTTTTATCTTCTTTTAACCAGGTGAAAAAGGCTTTGAAATTATTGAAATGAGAGCATTTGTACCAAATGGCAATAAAGCAGATTTCTGAAATTGTGAGTTGAGCAGTTCTGATTCTTAAGGAACCACAGTTTTGTTTGAGAAACTCCCAATAAGTTGATTCAAATTTAAGAAAAAAATCATCAATTACGCAGAATAATTCGGTACTATTGAACATCAGGACTAGAGTTGTGAGTTTGGTGTGGTAACTCAACTGATGGCTCTAGTCCTCTTATTTTTCAAGTCAATTTCTTATCCGCGATTCGGGTTAATTAAGCTGTTTATCAAAGATCCTTCTTTTGTTAGAGAAGCTCTTAGCTAATTAAAAAATATAGTAAAAATGGGAGCTAAAGGCTCCCATTTTTGACTTCGCATAACGTGTATTATGTTAAATAAGATACCAGAGGCTGTGGCTTCTATCGAGAGAAATTAACATGCTAAAATCTGTAAAATTATTTAATTACATTAAGAATGTTTATTGCTCATTTACCATCAGGTTATATCCTTGCTAAATTTTTAGATAAAAAATTAAAGCAAACTAAAATTAGTAAAAAAGCTTTTTTCGCTATCATTATGATAGGAGCTGTTTTTCCTGATATCGATTTATTTTACTTTTATCTATTTGATAATAGGTCAGTTCATCATCATAAATATTTCTTACATTGGTTTTCTTTTTGGATCCCAATTTTCCTAATGTCTTATTTTTACTTTAAATTTTCTCAATACACTTCTAGATTAGCTCTGATAGTGCTCTTATTTTCAAGTGCTGCTCTTCTCCATATATCTTTAGATACCTTCGTAGGCGATGTTTGGCTGTTTGCACCATTCATTGATAAGCCATATGTGTTCTTTGAAGTCACTAACCGCTATCAACCATGGTGGCTAAACTTTATTTTTCATTGGTCTTTTAGTATGGAAATACTTATATGTATCAGTGCCTTAATTTTATATTTTAAAAATTAATTTTTCTTGAATGAGTACTTCAAAACTGTTTCTAAAATTAAATAAATTATTGAAAATACAATAAATAAAATAATGGTAAAGCAAGCAGTTAATAATGAAACATAACCTATATCTAAATGACAAGTTGTATAGGTAATCTCTGGTCCTGTAATACAGTAATCATTAAAATCACCTGTAGTTTTGGCATAATAAATTGGAAGCAAAGAAATAATAAATGAAATCAATGCTATAAATAAATATTTAATCGCCACCATGATAAGGTTCTCCTTTTGAATCTCCTTTATCATTCACTCTAATTTTATTGTTTTCTACAATCTGATTCCATGGTTTCCTTTCATAAAATTTTTTAACTTCTAAACCATACTGCAAAACAAACTTCGCATTAGTAGAATTGTACAAAGAGGCTATTTTTAATATATCTTTGTCTGGAACTCTCTCACTAATTAATTTGAGCATATATGCTCCTGTATCAATATTTGTCACAACATTATTGGCTTCTTCTCTTGTAAACAACATTGGCCAAGCTTCTACATTAATATTCGTTGGCCTAATAGATTTATTTTCTTTAATTTTACTTGGAATCACTTCAAAAACAGCATCATAATATCCATGAGTTGACTCCATATAAATAATTGATTTTAATAACTCAGGATCTATACTAAATTTTTTTGATGAGCTATCGATAGAATTTATATTATCAGTAACCTCTTGAAAGTAGCTTATTTCATACCAAACTGTGTCCTGTTTTAATTTATTATTTTCCTGTACATAAAAATAAAATTTTATATTGTAAATTATTGATTCTTGCCTACTAATTAAGCAGTCCACTACAGTCGTGGTATCACCTGAAATTTCAAAATTATAAGAAAAATCTTTAAGTGGGACATTTTTATACCAAAAATAAGTTTCATCTCTTTTAGGTATAATTTCTAATTTATATTGTCCAATATTTAATCGAGGTAATTCTAATTTCATACTAAAAAAACTACTTGAATGAATTACTTTATCACCTTGATAAATAATAGCTTTAAAAGATATATTTTGTTGTCTATCATCTTTAGATATTAAATTTACAGTCAATTTTCCATATGCTGAACATTGCATTACAGCTTCATTATTTCTTCTATTAGATAGTTTTAAGGTTTTAAATTGAGGCATTTTTAAAATCTCTTTTTAATTTTATATATCTAAAATCACTTGATATTTCAGCGTTTAATAAGTAGGAAAAATCATTTATTTTTAAATCTTTAAAAAAAATAAAACTCATTATATCAAAAACTTGATTAACATCATCAAAACCAGATTCAATTAAAATATTATAGTTATGATGAATAAAATCAAGTTTCTCATATACATCTAAGTCAGAATTTAGCTTATTATATTTAATGAAATTCATTAAATGAATATCTACCATTTTTTCATTTATTTTACTCATTAGTTCACTAGTAAAAATAATTTTTTGTTTATTTTCATAACATTTAAAAGAAATTTTATTAAAACCCAATGAAAGATAATCAAAGTATTCTATAAATTTTATATCCTTAAAAATTGAATTAAATTGCTCTAAATTAATGATATTTTTTAATAATTCAATAACTCTACTGTCGTAAAATCTAAAATGTAGATTTTCATTTTTATCTGTTGTTATCGATAAATTTTCAGATAGCTGCCCTCTTAGTTTTATAAGATCTTGTTCTGATTCAAAAAAAATTGATGTTGTATTGCTTAAAAAATCATGAAAGTTAACACCACTCTTAACGTTTATCAGGTATGGTGCTTCATCAAGTAAACTATTAATAACCATGTAGTCATCATATAGTTTTTCTTGTGAAAGAATAAAATCATTAAAATTTTCATTGAATTTATAAAAATCTAAATTATTAATAATTAAGTAATTAGACATAAATAACCTATTTTTTAATGAATACAGAGCCATTCTCAGCAGCTTTTTTCATGCAATCCAGACAAATACTTTTCGGTAACATGGGTAATGCTACTGTAGCAGTAGCTCCACTTTTAAAAAGATGCTGCCCTGCTTTCACTTCAAACTTTGCAGGAGTGATAATTTTAATACCATCTTTATTAATTATGATCTGAGAGCCACCAGCCATAGATTCACCTTTTTTATAAATTTATAAAATTTGAGCCTGAATTTGGCATAATATAAATAACTAATAATTCAATATTTTTAATAAAAGCATGACATTCATCATCGCTATACAACTGAATGATAGCATCATTGTCACAGCAGACAATAAAAAAGTGGTTTTAAAAGAAACAGGTGAAATTAAATTTAGCCCTGAAAAAACCGCTAAAATTTACTCATGGGATAAAGGAATAATCACAGGTACAGGTGAAAGTTATGTCATTAGCCGATCCATTGAATTATTTAAGCAATTGGCTCATTTAGATATCAATAAATTCCCACAATGCTTAGATATTTCAAAACAAATCAGAGAACTAGAAATTGGCACAGACTACTTTCAGGTCGAAAACACCAAGCTACTTTGTTCTAGTTACAGCGAACATGGCGCACAACTTTATATGATACAACGCTTTGAACCCTCAGAATCGTATGAACTCAGTGCCATTCCCCCTATGGATATTACCGTTTGGTTGTTTCATCCCCACATTGATTTCATTTCCAAGGATCTACAAAACCTCTATGGCGATCTAAAAGACTATGCTGCCTTTACTGATAAAGTGGACTGGATTAATTACTATATCAACCGTCTTGCACCGATCTACCAGAAGCAAAGCCAACAAGATCCGCTTATGAGCCAGAGTTTTGATTTCTTTTTTCAAGCGGAGAATGAATACATCACTGGTCATATTCCAAATACCCAAAAGACAGCCTTAGAATTTAAGGAAATTTCTACTAAATCTGATTCCATTTAACATAATAGAGCTTATACGAAATGCGCTTTAAAATAGCATTATTTATCAATAACCTAGCAACTCACCCTTGAGTACAAAATGCACAAAAATTAGCTTCTGTAATAAGTCGGTGAGTTTTTAAGCAACTTTGTAATATTTAGCCACTAAAATTGGTTAAAAAATACTCAATTTCCGTATTTTTGCCCAAGTAACAAGACTCTTGCATCCCAAATTATCCCTAATTTTTGTGGATAAAATTTAGGCTATTTTGTACGCCTTGGCGCACAGCAATATCGGCCCTTTGCGGCTATCCGTGATACTGGAATTTTCCTATGATGAAGTCATACAGGAACAGGATGTTCCAGAACAGAAAACAACAATAATAAGTTTACACACCAGGATCGTGAGGTACGACAGGAGTCATACCTAGCAACCCAATATGAGAAACCCCGGCAGGATGCCGGGGTTTTTTATTGCCTATCCTTTCTCATTTGCAAAACAAGCATAACGGTTCTAAAATATAGACTACAATCTATATATCGGTGTGGTATGTGGACAGTCATTACGACAGATCTATTTAATAACTGGCTTGAACAGCAGGATGAATCGACTCAAGAGAAGATCCTGGTTGTTCTACAGCAGCAGGGACCGAGTCTAGGCCGTCCTTTAGTAGATACAGTGTATGAGTCTAAGTTTACCAATATGAAAGAACTGCGTGTTCAACATCGCGGTAGACCACTAAGAGCTTTCTTCACATTTGATCCTTTACGACAGGCTATTGGGCTGTGTATTGGTAATAAAGGCGGTAAAAAACGTTTTTATAAAGACATGCTGGATATTTCATCTCACCACCCTAGGAGATAAATCTAATGGCTAAGACTCTGCAAGAATTGTTAGCTAGCCGCTCTCCAGAGAGCCAAGCCCGTATTCAAAAAATGGCAGATGAATTACTGCTAGAAAATCAGCTTCATCTTATTCGTGAAGAACTCGAAATTTCTCAAAAAGAGCTTGCTGAAACTTTGGGAATAAAACAGCCATCGCTTTCAGCAATAGAAAATCGTGGCAATGATCTTAAGATTTCAACCATGAAAAAGTATGTTGAAGCAATGGGTGGGAAGCTCCGTATTGATGTAGAGCTTCCAACAGGAAAACATATAGGATTCAATGTTTAACAATAAAAATGGGAGCTATAGGCTCCCATTTTTAACTTCGTATAAGGTGTATTATATTAATTTAACTTTAAACATTGGGATCCATTAATTAAATCTGGATCATTTTTCAAAAGATTTAAATATTCACTTTGCAAAACAAAAGTTTTATTCAAGGTTGTATCATATCGTTTTGCTAATTCTTTTCTTTCCAAATGACTTTGATATTTTTTCAAAAATTTATTAATAATACACATTGAATCAATAGCATCTCCCGATATTAGCCTGTAACTTGTAATGTCTTTCTTATAATCTATCCCCCTCATATCATAAGTATTAAAAAGTGATTCAATTTCACTCAAAGCATATAAATATAAGTGATCGTTAACTTCCGAAGGTTTTTCTGAATTTTTATATGCAGCTCGATATACAAAGCTTGCGCTTTCTAGACTACTTGAAATAGCCATAATTTTTGTTTGTACTATTTGTTTATCTAACTCGCCTTCATCGATTGTATTTTTTTTAGCATTAGAGCAAGAAGAAAGAAGTAGAGAGAAAATTAATAGAGAGAAGATCTTTTTCATTAATACGTTCCATCAAATTTTTCAAATTCTTCTTTTCTAGGAGTTCTGTAGCCTTCTGAAACAGCAAAACTATGAGCTTGTTTATTCCATCTTTTTCCAAAAATCATCGTATACAATCTTTTACTAATCATAAAAGGACCACCATTTTTTAGAACTTGTCCGGCTTTACCGACATATTCTGCTTTTGAAAACATACCATAGCCAGCTGGCGTAAGCTGAATGATATCTTCCTTATTTTTATAATGAGCAGCAACTCGAATTTTAAATGTATCTTTTAATAGACCTCTTGCGAAAGTCCTTATTGCGAGTTTATTCGGTTTACTAATGCAGCGATTAAATTAATGCGTAAACCGAATCTTTTCCGTCTATTTCGATAGCGCTCACTCAATATTCTAAATGTTTTCAATTGATTATTGATGTGTTCGATCACAACCCGTATTTTTCCAATCATGTTATTGTACTTTTTCTCAACATCAAATAAGGGGAAATTCTTCTGTTTCTTTATTGGCATCAATAATTTAAAGCCGTCTTGCTCTAATCCGTAGTATCCTAAATCGGTAATAACATATTCACAATGGTTAAATTTCTTAACCGTTGTTCTTGCCAGTTTAATGTCATGCTGACTGCCATTCTATATATCTAGCCCTATGATTTGTTTACTCTTCGGATGATAGATCACTTGGGCTTTTAGCGTATGTTTCTTCTTTTACCCCTGTAGAACTTAATCTGATTTTTTTTCGGGCGTTCAATTGAACATTCTGTAGCATCAATAATGACCCAGTTAAAGTGTTCGTCTGCTGTGGTAATGCTTCGTTTTGGCAGGATAAAACGTCTTGATTTCATCAATGCATTTTCAACCTTTTTAATGGTTCAATTCACATTACTTTCAGCGATATGGTAATTTGCCGCCAATTCCAGTTGAGTACTGTAGTTTCGTAAGTAATTGAGAGTCAATAACAACTGGTCCTCTATATTTAAAGTATGAGGACGACCTGATTTCTTTTTGAGTGATTCAGCTTTTTCTAGAACCTCTACCATTCCAGTAAAAACTTGTCGAGGGACGCCAACCAAGCGTTTGAATTCAGAATCTGAAAAACGATTTAATTTTTGATATCTCATGAAATTTATATTAAGGCGGTTTTTACTTTCGCAAGAGATCTAATTTATTTTTTAGATTAAATTTATTCTAAATATAGGGGGTGTTGGCACTTGGTCGAGCTGGGCGACAAAATATATTCAGAGCTAGACGAGACAGAAAACCCAGTCCTTCTCCATGAATAAGCCATCATACTATATCCGCCTCCCCTCTTCTTCACTTCAGTCATTCAATTTTATCTTTAGTTTTGGCCGTCTTTGGCTCTCATAATTTTAGGGGTTGAAACAGAGAATTTTTATCGAATGGAAAATTACCGAGATACTATTTTTATCTTTTCTACGCAGCAGATGTTTTTTTAAACTACTGAAATTAATCAGAAAATGATTGATGAAGTTCTCATTTCTTTATAGGAATAGGTGAGTTTTCACAAAATATGTTATGATTAGACCTATAAAAATTCATTCATCTCGGGGAGATAAAAAATGGAAAAATCAGTCATCGAACTGCTGAAGCCTGTAACACTGGAAAAAGAAAACTGTCCTCCTTTGGTATTTGAAACAGGTACAGTTCTGAAAGTCCTGATGCAGACTCCTACCCGCCTGCTGGTGAGTAAGGACGATGATTTTAATTTTACTGTTGCTTTAAAAGATGAAAATAAGATTTGGCGTGTACTTTAAATAAAAATAATCGGCTCGCCCCAGACTTTATTCTGGTCTGAAAGAATTTAATACCTCCCCCAGATTCTGCTAAAGCCAAGGTTTCAAAAATTCTGATCATTGGCTTATAGGGCAAAGCTGCTATGTACAAAATGATAGCTCTACCAAATAACCGGCAGTATTTCTCACTTTCAGCGTGAATAGCTGGCATGTTCCATTTCGTCAACTGCCTAATATTTTATTTTAATGTATGGTCTGAAATGATATTGGTCTGCTGTAGATGACTAAACCGTCTTCAGGTTCTTTTCAAGATCAACACTTGGCAGGTCTTAAAATCAGGACTTTGCTGTTTGCATTTATTTTGACTTCTGACCCATATCAGGTTCAGCAATTGAGTCTCAGCTCCATAACTCTGATTTAAAGTCAGAAAACTTTATCTGCTTGTATCAAGGTATTATATTTTACCTACAATAACCTTAAATAGAACTTTAAATAAAAAGTCACTTTAAATCGTTAAATTTAAAACATTTTCAAAACACAACGTGTTTTATATTCTAAATGAAAATTTAAAGCATTTTAAAGCTTCAGTTAACTATTTATTATAATTACATAAATATACATTTTTCTAATAAAATAAATAATCATACACTCAGAAAATATAATATTTAAATCGCCTAAATATTTCGAAATTTTACAAAGTAAAGATACACACTAAAAGTGTTTGGTTTGTGCATTGAAGACCGAATCAATAAAAATAATATGTTATAAATCTAGAAGATCAAAAACCAACCAAGTCAAAATTTAATATTTATTTAACCCTATATCAATTACTTAGGCAGATTTATAATGTTCAAGCATTCGGAGCAAGTTATAGAAGATTCATCTGAAGCTTCTTTTTATATGTCGCCAAATACGATTATAAATACTTGCCCATCAGAGATTTATTCTCAAGACTTGGTTTTATTTCTTGATATTGATGGAACAATCTCTGAGTTTAACCCTGATCCAGAAAAAAGTATTATTAGTAGTGAAATTATAGATTTACTTAAACAATTACAAACCTACCTCACCCTTATATTAGTTACTGGCCGTTCTATTATACAGGCGCAAAATCTTATCCATCCATTTAAATGGAATATCGCAGGTTCACATGGCCTGGAATTAAGATATCAGTCTGAATTAAAAACGTTAATTCAATTAAATCCAGAACGGCTTCAACAATTAAAAGACTATATTCAAACGCATGCACGGCAGCTTGCCCAACTGAGAATTGAAGTTAAACGCTATTCCGTTGCCCTCCATTTTCGTGAACATCCGGACATGGAACAGGCAGCACATACACTGGCTTTAAACTGCCTGTCTCAGTTTCCAGAGTTTGAGCTGAAACCTGGCAAATATGTCTTTGAACTTGTACCTCAAGGTGCAAACAAAGGCTCAGCCATTCAGCAGATCATGCAGCAATATCACTCCCCCACTGCTTATCCCATTTTTATCGGCGATGACCTGACTGACGAAGCCGGTTTTCAGGCCATTAACGCATTGAAGGGCTGTTCCATTAAAGTCGGCAGCGGAGTAACCGCGGCGCAATACAGATTAGAAAATGTGTCCCAAGTGCAGGTTTTTCTGGAAATATTTTTAACATCACTCAAAGCACAAGAACAACAATTATCGGAGAAATCACATGTCAAAACTCATCGTGTTATCAAATCGTGTGAATCTACCTAACCCAGATAACATGAAAGCTGGTGGATTGGCTGTCGCATTGCAGGATGCTTTGCAGGATATCGGCGGAATCTGGGTAGGCTGGAACGGTTCAAGAACTGAACAGGTCAAGGAGCAAAAGTTTCAGATTCAGAAGTTTCAGAATGTCGAATATCATACCAGTCCATTGACTGAGTCCCAGTATCAGGGATTTTATTGTGGTTTTGCCAATAATGCCTTGTGGCCACTGATGCATGATCAGCATCAACTGGTAGATTATCAGCCTCAGGATTTCAAGATATATAAAGAGGTAAATTTACGTTTTGCTAAACACCTGAAACAGATTGCCTCGCCACATGACATCATCTGGATTCATGATTATCATTTTCTTAGTGTGGCACATTATTGTCGCAAGCTCGGCATGCGTAACCGGATTGGCTTCTTCTTGCATATTCCATTTCCGGAATTGAAACTCTGGCAGACGCTTCCTCCTCATCGGGATTTGGCCCATCATCTGGCAAATTATGACGTACTTGGCTTTCAGACTCCGCGTGACCAGATGAACTGTATTCATTTTCTGGAACAGATGCTGCATCTTGGGCACCGCAATGATGAGATTCTAAATTATCAATCCAGACGGATTAATGTGAAATGTTATCCAATTGGCGTGCATCCGGTACAAATTCAGAAACAGGCGGCAGCCAGTCAGCAGACGGAACTTCCATTTCACTTGACTGAAACGCAACCTTATAAAACTATTATCTCAGTTGACCGAATTGACTATAGTAAAGGTTTACTGGAAAAAATTGGCGCCTTGCAAAGCTTGCTGGAAGATCAACCGGAGTTTAAAGGCCAATTCCAGCAGCTACAGATTGCCTGCCCTTGCCGGCTGGATGTAAAAACCTATCAAAACCTGTATCAACAGTTCCAGTCCGCTGTAGAGCAGTTGAATCAGCAACATGGTTCAGCAGACTGGCTGCCTTTTGAGTGCAGTTTTAATACGCTCGGTCATGAAAGCCTGATGCACTTATATCGTCATGCTGATATTTGCTGGGTAAACTCCATCCGGGATGGGATGAATCTGGTGGCGAAAGAATATATTGCCGCTCAGGATCCGAAAGATCCGGGCGTACTGATCCTGTCTAAATATGCGGGCGCTGCCGAGCAGATGAAAGAGGCTTTACTGGTCGATCCTTATGATCATGACAGCATGAATAAGGCATTAAAAAAAGCCTTACGGATGTCTAAATCAGAACGTATAGAGCGTTATCGTTATTTGCAGCAAGGTCTTAAAAACTTCGACATTATGCGCTGGCGTGATCAGTTCCTGACCGATCTAAAAAAAGCCCAAAGTTTGCGAATTTACCGTCCGCTGGCTGCGGGAATTTCGACCCAGTTCAGTGTACATGGCTAATCGCTGCACCGTAAAAAAACACCAGCTTTATGCTGGTGTTTCATTTTCCAGTACAGGCAGAGCTGCTTCTGGCTGTTCTACAGGTTGTTGGTCCGCAGTCAGATGGTTCAGGATGACAATACTTAACAGGCCGAAGGCCACCACAGTAAAGACCACACTTAAACCGACTATTTCACTCCCAAAACCCACCAGAGCCGGTCCAATTAATGAGCCGGTATAAGCAAAGACTGATACATAAGACAAAGCCACGTGGGAGGCCAAAGTTTTTTGACGGCCTGCACGTGAAAACATCAAGGGAACGATATTGGCACTGCCCAGTCCTAACACCGCATAACCCACCAGTACCATAGGCCAGACAGGTGCAAATACCACAATAAATAAACCTGTTGCTGCCAGCAATGCACTCAATAGAATCGTGGTTTTCTCACCTAAAACCTGAATGAACAAATGTCCGCTAAAACGCCCCAGCACCATCAAGGCAGCGAAAAAGCTATAAGCCAAGCCGGTTTGTGCAGCTGGCAAGCTGAACTCGGTCGCCAAATAAATTCCGCTCCAGTCCATGGCTGCCCCTTCGGAAAGAAAAGCCACGAAACAGATCAGACCAATACCGAGAATGGCCCAGGTTGGACGTGATTTTTTAGTTACTTCATGCGCAGTTTCAATTATATCTTCCTGCATTGCTGGCGCAGGACGACCCAAGCAAAATGGAATAGCTACCACGGTAATAAGCAGTAAAATTATACTGATAGTTACCGCACCCATTAAAGGCAGCAGGCCGAATCCCATTAAAGTCGTCATCCCCAGCACACCTGCCAGACCACCCAGACTGCATACGCCATGGAAACCAGACATCAGGCTTTTACCCACGTATTTTTCAATTTGAGCAGCCTGAAGGTTGACCGTTACCCCCAGCGCACCAGCACTGGCACCAAAGAAAAATAGACTGATTGCCATAATCAGGGTGTTTGGACTGGCTGCCAAAGCTGGTAAAATAAACAGGAATGCTGCAAGAATGACTGCTAAAACCGGACGGCAGCCAAATTTATTTGCCAAACGCCCTGCCAGTGGCATAGCCAGCATTGAACCAATGCCCGCGCACAGCAATAATAAGCCGAAATCTGCATGGTTCAGAAAAAGACGCTGCTGGGCATAAGGAATAAGCGGTGCCCACGCTGCCGTACTAAAACCCAGACTGAAAAAACATAAAGCCGTTGCAATCTTTTGCCATAGATAGGGTGATGGAGACTGAAGTCGAGCACGTAAAGTTGGATTTAACATGATGTTGTTCCAAAGAAAATTCAGGCATCCATTACCGAGCATCCATAGAAAAACCCCACCTACTTATAGCTTGGAGGTATAAGTAGGTAGGGCTTAATTTGCGTGAATTATATATAAAATGAAATGAAATAAAATAGGCAGAAAACAGATTTTTTAATATTTTCTTACAAGTGTTTGATTGTATAAATTTTATAATTTTATTGTTTTATTTGTAAACAATGATCGGTTTTTCGACTGCCTCCTGAGTCTCTAGATTTTGCAAAAAACTGGCAAAGCCTTCTGTCACTTTTGAGCTCAAACGACTACTGGTCAGCACTCTTAAACGGTTAGACCAGGTGATCTGGACATTTGCCTGTTCCAAACGCTGAATGAACTCTACATCTTCATGACAAGCCAGCTGTTCAAAGCCTTGGTTTTTTATATATACATCTGATTTAAAACACAAATTTGCACCATGAACATGGTGATGATTCATTCTATCCTGATAATGACTCAAGTACTTAAAACGGGTTCCCGGGCTTAAATGATCCCACTCATCCAGCTCGACTACTCCGCAAATCACCTCAGTGGGTTGATGCTCTAACATGACTTTAAACCAGTCCGGCTGCACTCGAGAGTCTGCATCGGTGCAGCAGATCCAATCACAGCCTTGAGCAATGAGTTGCTGGATGCCTAAATGACGGGTTTTGCCTACACACTGAAAATCACACTGGATGCTTTCAACCGCCATTTTCTGGACTTTTTGCGCAGTCTGATCGGTACAAGTGTCTAAGACGACTAAAATCTTAATCTCAAATAGACTTTCCACTGATTCAAGCGATTGAAAAAATTCAAGTTGGGCTGTTTTTAAGGCCAATAAACAGTGTTCAATATAAGCTTCCTCATTGCAAGCAGGAATGACCACACCGATCTTTTTCATTTCAAGCCCTCTTGCTCTGCCACGGATTGAGCGGCATTTACCCACAGATCGACCAGAAAATCAGCTTCTTCCAGATGTAATACCTGACGATATTGCAAGTTTTCTTTTAAATACGCATGGATGACATCGCCATTAAAATGAAAGTCGACAATCGGGGCGCGCCAATGACAGGCCAAAAGACAGCCCCCAGCATCGAGCGCCTCATGTAACCATTGTAGTACCTGTTCCAGACTATACGGGTCCAGATAATATAAAATTTCACTCACCACAATGAGCTGGAACTTCCGCTTTGGCAAGTCCAACGGGATAATACCTTGCTGTACATTGACATGTTCATAAGACCGTAACCGTTGCCGAGCCATCTCAACCGCCGTGGCATGCGCATCCAGACAGACCAGCTCCTTACTGCGCTGCGCCAGCTCCTGTGCAAATACACCGTTGCTACAACCAATTTCAATCGCCGAATCAAAAGATGGCTGGGGTAAAATGGCCAGACAAATCTGGCGTTTGCGCTGTTCATACCAGCGCTGTTCATAGTGCCAGGGATCACCCTGATTAATACGATAGAGACGATCGAAATATTCCTGCTGATAGGTCAATTTACTGTTCATACAGATAGACCTCCCATGGTTGTAAAAGACGTTGCAGCGCATAACCGGATAGGATTGGCGGCTGTCCGGTCGTCGGGTCCATTTCCAGCTGACTCTTAAAACACTGCGCGGCTCGTCGCTTATGAGTTAATTCTGTAGCACTAAGCTGAAGTTTATGGGCAGTGTTCCAGTTTATCCGTGCATCACCCGGCTGGGCCCAGTGCCATGCCCAGATCAGCACCTGTATACAAGGCCGCTGCAATTCTGTCGCCAAATCCTGTATTACCTGCGCAGTCCCTTCATGATCAGGATGTCCGTCATGGATAAAGGTCGTCACCAGTACATCATGGGGCTGTAGTTGTGCTTTTAGACGCTGTTTGAGCAGTTCACGCTGTTCAATTACTTCCCCATCCTGAATTTGTAGTGCAATTCGTTCTACGCTCTGCTGCAACTGTAATGCTGCTAAGGCTTGCCGTGTTTCATGTGGCCGAATCTGATCGAGTTGCGCCGGGCTATAAAGACTAGAATCAGGATGACTGGCAGTGCCATTGGTTACTGCAAAAATCGTAACCGGATACCCGGCCTGATCCAGGCGCTGGATCAGACCGCCACACCCCAGAATTTCATCATCCGGATGTGGTGCAATAATACAGACCCGTGACCCCATTGGAATTATGGCCTGAATATCGAATGCAGGAAGCTGCTGCAAGATCGGGCAGGACAGCCATTGTTCTTTAGGCGTCCCCTCTCCATGAATTACCCGGTCTCCTACGATCTCATGAACTAGAGTTGCCATAAGGTCTGCTCCTCCTGTGCACTCAATTCACCGATACGCTCCAGATCAAACGCTGCATGACTTTGCCTGATAAACACCGGAAGATCTGCAACAAGACGGGCGAAATGAGCATTTTCACAAAACGGCGTCGCACCTAACGCTTTGCCTACCGTGTTCAGCACATGAAGTGCACTTGCCTCGACTTGAGCGCGCAGGCTGCGAATTTTCAGTTCATGAGACTGTTCGGGATACTGGTCAATCTGCTGTGCCACTTGATGGAACATGGCGCGCGTTGCCAAGAGCTCACGACTGACCTCGCCCAAATACATGGCTGTATAAGGATGGGGCCGGTTTAATACGCCCTGTTTTAAATACTGAGCCACAG
>NZ_SMTB01000035.1:0-26506 GCF_006864105.1 Acinetobacter sp. RF14B
CATTGGTCGGTCCAATCCTTGCCGCACAGATGGGCTATTTACCGGGAACTATCTGGCTGCTGGTCGGTGTAGTGTTGGCCGGTGCGGTACAGGATTTCTTAGTCCTGTTTATTTCTACACGTCGAGATGGCCGCTCATTGGGTGAAATGGCGAAACAGGAACTCGGTACTTTTGCCGGGATTGTGGTCATGCTGGGTGCGCTGGGCGTGATGATTATCATTCTGGCGGTACTTGCACTGGTGGTGGTCAAAGCACTGACCAACAGTCCATGGGGGGTCTTCAGTATTGCCGCCACCATTCCGATTGCGATTTTTATGGGGATTTATATGCGCTTTATCCGTCCGGGTAAAATTGCAGAAGTTTCCATTATTGGTTTCGTATTGATGATGCTGGGCATCATTTATGGTGAAAACATCGCACAGCATCCGTATTGGGGTCCGTTCTTTACGCTTTCTGGCACTGAGCTGACCTGGGCACTGATCATTTATGGATTCATTGCATCGGTACTGCCAGTGTGGTTGTTACTTGCACCACGTGATTATTTATCTACTTTCCTGAAAATTGGAGTGATTGCGGGTCTGGCTGTAGGTATTATTTTTGCAATGCCAGAAATGAAATTACCAGCCGTAACTCAGTTCATTGATGGAACAGGTCCGGTCTTTGCGGGATCTATCTTCCCATTCCTGTTCATTACAATTGCCTGTGGTGCCATTTCCGGCTTCCACGCCCTGGTTTCTTCGGGAACCACGCCTAAACTGGTCAACAATGAACGCGATATCCGGATGATCGGTTATGGCGGTATGTTAATGGAGTCCTTTGTGGCGATCATGGCACTGATCTGTGCGGCAGTGCTGGATCCGGGAGTATATTTTGCCATTAACTCGCCGGCGGCATTGCTGGGTACTACGGCAGAAAGTGCGGCAGAAGCGGTGCGTAATCTTGGCTTTGTTGTTACCCCTGAGGCCCTCACTATACTGGCTCAGGAAGTCGGTGAGAGCTCGATCCTGTCGCGTACCGGGGGGGCACCAACTTTTGCCATTGGTATGGCGCATATCATTACTGAAATCTTCAATAGCCGTGAAATGATGGCCTTCTGGTATCACTTTGCCATCCTGTTTGAAGCACTTTTCATTCTGACTGCCGTTGATGCTGGTACACGTGCCTGCCGTTTCATGGTTCAGGATACAGTCGGAATTGTGATTCCTGCGGTAAAAAAATCGCATAATTTTTTTGGTAACCTGCTTGGTACAGCTGTAGCTGTTGCCGGTTGGGGCTTCTTTGTCTATCAGGGCGTAGTCGATCCATTGGGCGGGATTAACAGCTTATGGCCGCTATTCGGTATTGGTAACCAGATTCTGGCCGCAATGGCACTCATTCTAGGTACTGTCATCCTGTTCAAAATGAAGAAAGAAAAATATGTATGGGTCACTATTGTTCCCACCATTTTCCTATTTATTACTTCGATGACTGCGGGCTGGCAGAAGATTTTCCATGACAATCCAAAAATCGGCTTTCTGGCGCAAGCAGAGCGCTTTAATACTGCTATTGCCAAGAACGAAATTCTGGCACCTGCCAAAACAATGGCTGAAATGCAGACTGTCGCAATGTCCAACCAGATCAATGCGGTACTGTGTGCCTTCTTCATGATTGTGGCTTTTGTCATGCTGTTTGCCGCAATTGGGGTTATTCGTCGTGCACTTGCAAGTCCTGTACCGACTGTCAACGAAGCAGAAGCGGTTTATCGCGATCCCGAAGACATTCAGCCTATAAAAACACATTAAGAGCGGGAGGACTTATGAACCTGAAGTTTGCCAAAGCGGGTAAAACAGTGATGTATAAAATCATCAAGATGACAGTGATGGCCCAGAAGGAGTTAATTCTGAACCCGAAAAACTGGTCACGGATTGCAACTTTGTGGCAGCGTTTGCAGCAGAGCTTCCGCCTGATGGTGGGCGTGCCAGATTACCAGACTTATCTGGCGCATATGCAGCAGCATCATCCTGATCTGGAGCCAATGGATCCTAAAACCTTTTACCGTCATTGTGTGGATTCTCGCTATCCATCCGCAGGCGGAGAGATGAAAAAATGTCCATGTTAGTAGGTTGAAAAATAAGCGCCTTTCGGGGCGCTTTTTTATGCAGGTGATTTAATGCTTGAACAAGATAAAAAATAGTCATTAATTTTGACATTTAAGCCCTTAGGTTTTTCTGTTGTCGGGTTATGTGGGTAAACCTTGGAAAGATGGTTTTTCAGTAAAACATAGAGCATTTAAAACAATTTTTTTGATTGGTTTATCGAAGAAAATGGTTTACAGAAGTTTATGGCCTTATAGCGTGAGAGTTTAAAAACCTGTTATTTGACAGGTTAGGGCGTGTCCTCATTTGGCTTTACACCAAATAAACATGCAAGCAATGTAAATCATAGACTGATAATTTCGTGCAAGCTTATCAAATCGGGTAGCAATAGCACGGAAATGTTTTAATCTCGTAAATGCATTTTCAACTAAATGTCTTAATTGATATAGATATTTATCAAACTCCTTATTCAGCCTCTTACTATTTGATCTCATTGGAATAATGGGAATCATATCCTTATTCTGGGCATATATTCTAATGTGCCCAGCATCATATCCCTTATCAGCAATAAGATAAGTTGCCTCATCTACAGTATCAATCAGTTGTTTTGCAACTTGACTGTCGTGGACGTCACCCCCAGTGATTTTAAAATCAATCGGCAATCCATTCGCGTCGGTTGCAAGATGTATTTTTGTTGTTCGTCCACCACGTGATTTTCCAATTGCTCTTTTGAAACCATGCCGAGCTCCACTTGCATGTTGATGCACGCGTATGTAGCTTCCGTCAATGAATACCCATTCTTGATCCAGGACGCCTCGTAATCTAAAAAAAATTTATCCCACAATCCCTTGCTTGCCCAACGATTAAAGCGATTGTAAGCAGTTTGCCAAGGACAAAATTCTTGGGGAATATCCCGCCATGTGGCGCCTGTACGCAGTTTCCATAAGATCGCTTCCATGATATTTCTACTATTCTTTGAACAGTAGCAACCATGTAATCGCATAGTATCTTGAATTTTCTGCCAGATATCATCGGTAAGAAGAGTGCGTGCCATTGAAAATGTAGAAATAAAAATAACTCAAAGGAGGATTTTAAGTATTTAAAACCAATTCTTCAAATGAGGACACGCTCTAGTGATCTGGAAAGGGGAGCGGACATTTGGGCGAATATTAAAAAAGAGTGTATGTTACTCTTAAGTCATGTTTTATTAGGGAAAATACTGTGATCTGGGGCATGAAACAAAAAGAAAAATTAGATATTGCACACGTTAATGATGCGCTTGAACAGAAGGTGGTCAGTTATGCACCCAAAATCCAGCAATTTTTTGAAGAAATTAATGCCATTATTTTAGATAAACAGGCAAAAACCCGATTGGCGCTGTGCTGCCTGATTGCAGGGGGGCACGTGTTATTTGAAGATTTGCCTGGTCTGGGAAAAACCACTTTAGCAAGCAGTCTGGCGCATCTGACAGGGCTGCAATTTCAGCGTATCCAGTTTACTAATGACATGCTGGCCAGTGATGTGATTGGGATTAATATGTTTAATCAGAAAGAACATCAGTTTGAATTTAAGCAGGGGCCTATTTTTACTCAGATTTTACTGGCAGATGAAATTAACCGTTCCAGCCCTAAAACTCAAAGTGCCCTGCTTGAAGCTATGGAGGAAGGCTATGTCACTGTCGATGCTGTACGTTATGCCTTGCCGAAACCATTTTGGGTAATTGCCACCCAAAATCCACTTTTCCAGAGTGGCACCTATGCTTTGCCTGAATCGCAATTAGACCGCTTTCTAATGCGACTGTCTTTGGGCTATCCATCCCGACATGCAGAGAAAATGCTACTACAGCAGGAATCACGTTTTGCCCTAATTGCCAGTCTGGCGCATGTCTTTACAGAACATGAAGTATTGGCATTACAACAGCTGACCCAGCAGATTTTTATCAGTGAAGCGGTACAGGAGTATATGCTGGATCTGGCAGAAGAAACCCGCAAAAAACAGCATGGACTGTCTACCCGCGGCTTATTGGCACTCAAGCGCGCAGCACAGGCCCATGCCTTGATCCAGCAGCGGACCTTTGTCACGCCTGATGATATACAGGCGGTATTTGTGGCGGTCGCCTCACATCGTCTGGGTTTAAGTGAAGCAGAAACTTTAAACCTAATGCAACAGGTTGCAGTGAGCTAAAGGAGTTTTCTTTTGGATAAAACCTGGCGAAACTGGCTCACCAAGCGCTTTCAGTTTAGACAGCAAAAACAGTTTTCACAGCGCGATATTCTGGTCTTTATTTATCGGCAGGGCTATCTGTACCTGATTTTGATCCTGATTACTTTTATTGCTGGTGTGAACTATGCCAATAACCTGATTTTGGGATTCTGCTTTTTAATCAGCGCCATATTGTGTATCAGCTTTTATTTAACTTTTAAACAGTTACATGGCTTACAAATTGAACTGGTTGCAGATGAAGTGGGGCAGGTAGGGCATGATATGAATCTGCATTTTTATTTTCAGCAACAGCCGCCACGACCGCGTTATCTGTATATTCAGGCGGGTGAGCAGCTACATAAGGTATATCTGGATGAGTCCAGGCAGCACTGGATTCTCCCTTTTTATGCCGAACAACGTGGGAGGTTTGACTATCCTCCGATTCGGATTTATTCAGTTTATCCTTTTGGGCTGGTTCGGGCCTGGACCTATTTATATCATCAGAATTTTGCCTGGGTTGCGCCTCAGGCCAAAGCCTTCAGTACAGAACATCGTGCTTATCAAAACCGTTTTGAACCGGATATGGATGAGTTTCGCGAACTGCGTAACTATCAGTCTGGAGATTCTTTGCAAGCCGTCTCCTGGAAGCAGTTTGCGCGTGGACAGGGCTTATACGTCAAGGTCTTTGAACAGTATCAGGATGAGCACAGTATTGAAATTCATTATGAGCATATGCCCAGTCAGTCGCACGAGGAAAAGCTGGAATTTGTCATGGGGCTGATTGAGCAGTGTGAGCAGCAGCAATGCGCCTATATGCTGCATTTACCGCAGGCAGTATTGCCCAAAGGTGCTGGCGAGGAACAACTACGCAAAGCTAAGCAGCTTTTGGCACAGGCATAAGGGTACGGGCAATGGAGAAAATCAATACAAAACTACGAGTATCGGTCGTGTTAAGTTTGGGATTCATCCTGCTGGCCCAGATCGCCTTTTTACCCGTTTTATTGAGTCTGATTTTTGCCATTAGTTTGATCTGTATCTGGATTTCACTCAAAAGACAGAGAGCCTTTTCTAAAAAATGGACCTTCTCGCTGACAGTCTTGGCATTAGCCAGCATTTATCTGGATTATCAGAGTTTTTTAGGTGTAGAGGCAGGCGTGGCGGTACTGACAACTTTTCTGTATGCCAAATCCCTGGAAACCCGAAACAGACGTGATCTGATTATTGTTTTTAATTTTGCACTATTTGTGGCTGCCAGTTCATTTTTATTTAGCCAGTCGTTTATGATGGCATTGGCCATTCTATTGTGTCTACTCAGCTGTCTAATTGGGTTGTACCGAATCCAGACCAGCGAGTTTGAGCAAGACCAAAGCTCCCAGCGCCAGGCTTTGCAGCAAGATGCCAAATATGTCGGTAAATTTATCGTCTATGCCATTCCATTTTTTCTGCTGCTTTTTATCTTTTTTCCGCGTTTGCCACCCCTCTGGCATATTCCTATTCCTGAAAATAAAGGCATAACCGGCATTAGTGACAGCATGTCGCCCGGTGATATTGCTGAACTGTCTCAGTCTAGTGCGTTGGCATTCCGGATCATCGGGGACATGAGCAAGTTACCGCCGCGTTCGGAATTATATTGGCGAGCCTTGGTACTGGATGATTATGACGGCCAGCGCTGGACCAGCCATCCTGTGAATCAGCAGCCTTTGATCCAGCAGTCGCTGAACCTTGCTGCAATGAATCATCGCTGGGATTATCAGTATCTGGCAGCTGATCCTTCAGTGTTCTGGATCATGGGGCTGGAAAAATCCATCCCCTTGGAACGCCGTTATTATAATCGTCAGGACTGGAGCATTGTTCCAAGACGCCTGACCCAGAGGGTGGAGCCGATTCACCTACAATGGATAGATCAGCCAAATGCAGGCCAGGCGTTGGTACCCCACTATATGCAGCGTATCAATACCCAAATACAGTCCGGTTTAGATCCTGAGGCCCAGCGACTGGCTCAGCGCTTATATCAGCAAAGTGGTGCCGAGCCACGCCGTTATATACACAATGTGCTGAACTGGTATCAACAGAATAATTTTGTCTATACCCTCAAGCCCGGCGTCATGGGAAAGAATCGGATTGATGAGTTTTTATTTAAATCCCGGCAAGGTTTTTGCGAGCACTATGCTTCCAGTTTTGTCATGCTGATGCGCTACGCAGGAATTCCGGCCAGAGTAGTGACAGGTTATCAGGGAGGGCAAGCCGCGCCTGATGGACGCAGCTGGGAGGTACGGCAACTGGATGCACATGCTTGGGCCGAAGTCTGGATAGATGACACATGGCAGCGTTTCGATCCCACTGCAATGGTCGCGCCACAACGCATTGATGACGGAATGCAAAATCTGATGACTGAGGATGAGCGAGTTCGGGCCAATTCATCCGGCTGGCCTACCCAGCATCATCTCTGGCTTACTACAATGCGGGTCTGGAGTGATTATGCGAGTTATCAATGGCAAAGCAAGGTGGTGGGTTATAATACAGAATCTCAGCAAAGCTGGATGTCTAAACTCGGTCTGAATTCGGTTTATTCCAGTATTATGCTTATGCTTGCTGGTATCGTCATTCTTGCTTTACTGTATGCGCTCAGCATTTATTGGAAAATTCGGCAGGCGCAATCACCTTTAGAACGCAGCATACAGCAGTTCAACCAATCTTTAAGCCAGCCTTTAAAGCAGCAGTCTGCTGAGACCTTTCGCCAGTGGATGTTGCGTTTGTCGAAACAGGCAGATGGCACGGATCCGGCTTTATTTTCTGATGCCATTCAAATTTTTGAGAAACAGGCCTATTCAGGTGTGCAATTAGACACCCAAGAATTAAGCAGATTCAAGGATTTGCTTAAAACTTGTGCATCTGTTTTAAGGGCTAGATAAAAATGCTTGTCTTTGTCAGAAAAAATTTATAAGATGCGTGGCATATAGGCGTATAGCTCAGTTGGTTAGAGCGCTACGTTGACATCGTAGAGGTCTCCAGTTCGAGTCTGGATATGCCTACCATATTTACTGAGTAATCAGTTGCTTAAAACCCACCTTATCAGGTGGGTTTTTTGTTTTGGGATATCTTTGGAGGGAATTAATAGTTGTCGAGTGTGGACAAACTCCCATGTTGAATCTGTTGATTCTCAAATGAAGACTCCTTTATTCAGGATAAAACTCTTAAGTTGAAAGACACAAAATTATCTTCATCATTAAATGTGATATGTATTGGTGATTATTATCATTTTTTCTATTGAAGGTTTTGTCTAGCTTTAAAATTCATATTTATTTCTCAGCGTTTTATAGAAAGCTAAAAACTAACCCTCTAACCAACCAATAAAACTTATTAAAAAAATATATTATTGATTTTGTTTGATTTATTTTAAGTTTGCCATATGGTTTTTATAGAGTGAATTTACCAATAAGTAAAAAGTGTAAATATTCCGAATTTCTAACCTTAAAATATTCCTATAAATTTAAGATTTTATTGAGCATTTTAGCTTTAGCTATTTAAGTCAAATTATGAGAAAATAGGCTGAGCAGCAGGGGGAACGGCTTCCTGTTTTAGACTTAAAATGTCTAAGATAAGAAACACCAACTCTTATTCTATTGCTGGTTTACGCAATAGGACGATAAGCTGCTATTTCGTACGAAAAGCATATGAACTATACCAGGTTGTGCTGTGTCGTACAGATTTGGAAAAAATCCGATTTTAACGTCAGTGTAAGGGCTTCAGTTTTGCAACTGCTGTTAAGAGCAGCCAGACCATGCAACGCTATCTTTGATCTGATGGTACGGTTCGAGCATTTATCTCAATATGATGAAAGAAATAAGGTGATCCCATCAGATCTGTATCCTTATAGGCTGGCTTCATGAGCTAAAGCATCATTTCGTTTATTTATGGTGAGGGTACTCATTTCTCTACTGAGATGTCTATTCAGCCAAGTAAAATAGTTTTAAACCTATGTAAGTTTCATGGAAACTTAACCACGTATATCTATAAATAAAGCGTAAATATGCGCAAAGAAGGGATTACGTAAGGAAAAAGCTAGAAACGGAATGAAAAAAAGAGTCGTTAAGTACTATTTCGTTTCGAAATGTCATCATCACAGGATATTTCGTTGACTGGAATGCAATCAGGCCCGATACTCTCAGGGTTTATTTAAGCAAATCGGTTCGCAGGAACTGGGTCAAAAGCTCGGTTCTTAAAAACTCAATCTAACGCAAGGGGCTATATATGGCTGGTGGAAAGTCAACCATCATTTACACACTGACTGACGAGGCGCCATTGTTGGCGACTTATTCGCTGCTGCCGATCATTGAGACCTTTACGAAGCCGGCTGGTGTTAAAGTTGTTAAAACTGACATCTCTGTGGCTGCACGCGTGCTCGCTGAATTTTCAGACTACCTCAGTGAAGAACAAAAGGTAGCAGACAATCTTGCAGAGCTAGGTCGTCTTACCCAAGATCCAGATACGAATATTATCAAACTTCCGAACATCAGTGCTTCTGTGGCTCAGTTGATGTCTTGTATTAAAGAGCTTCAATCTAAGGGTTATGCAATTCCTGACTATCCGGAAAATCCTGCGACTGAAGAAGAAAAAGCAATCAAGGCGCGTTATAGTAAATGTCTGGGTTCTGCAGTAAACCCTGTATTACGTGAAGGTAACTCTGACCGTCGTGCACCAGCTGCAGTGAAAAACTATGCGAAAAAACACCCGCATTCAATGAATGAATGGAAACAGTGGTCACAAACTCACGTTTCTCACATGGATGAAGGTGATTTCTACCACGGTGAAAAGTCAATGACTTTGGACCGTGCGCGTAATGTGAAAATGGAATTGATCACCAAGTCAGGTGAAACCATTGTTCTGAAGCCAAAAGTTGCGCTGCAAGACGGTGAAATCATCGACTCCATGTTCATGAGCAAAAAAGCGCTTTGTGACTTCTATGAAAAAGAACTAGATGATTGTAAAGAAGCTGGCATTTTGTTCTCTTTACACGTTAAAGCAACCATGATGAAAGTTTCACACCCGATCGTATTTGGTCACTGTGTGAAAATTTACTACAAAGATGCTTTTGAAAAACACGGTAAATTGTTTGATGAGCTGGGTATCAACGTAAACAACGGTATGGCGGGTCTTTACGAGAAGATCGAAACTTTACCGACATCTTTACGTGAAGAAATCATCGAAGATTTACACGCTTGCCAAGAACACCGTCCAGCACTGGCAATGGTTGATTCTGCTAAAGGCATCACCAACTTCCACTCACCAAACGACGTGATTGTAGATGCTTCTATGCCTGCAATGATCCGTGGTGGCGGTAAAATGTGGGGTGCTGACGGCAAGCCTTATGACTGTAAAGCAGTTATGCCGGAATCAACCTTCGCGCGTATTTACCAGGAAATGATCAACTTCTGTAAGTGGAATGGTAACTTCGATCCACGTACGATGGGTACTGTGCCTAACGTTGGTCTGATGGCGCAAAAAGCCGAAGAATACGGTTCACACGACAAGACTTTCGAAATTCCTGAAGCGGGTATTGCGAACATCACTGACCTGGAAACAGGTGAAGTGTTGATGTCTCAAAACGTGGAAGAAGGTGATATCTGGCGTATGTGCCAGGTGAAAGACGCACCGATCCGTGACTGGGTAAAACTGGCTGTAACGCGTGCACGTAACTCTGGCATGCCTGCAATCTTCTGGCTTGACCCGTACCGCCCGCATGAAAACGAACTGATCAAGAAAGTTCAAGAATACCTGAAAGATCACGACACTGAAGGTCTGGACATCCAGATTATGTCTCAGGTTCGTGCGATGCGTTATACACTTGAACGTGTTGCTCGTGGTCTGGATACAATTTCTGTAACCGGTAATATTCTGCGTGACTACCTGACTGACTTGTTCCCGATCATGGAGTTGGGTACTTCAGCGAAAATGTTGTCTATCGTGCCGTTAATGGCAGGTGGCGGCATGTACGAAACAGGTGCAGGTGGTTCTGCACCTAAACACGTACAGCAACTGGTAGAAGAAAACCACTTACGTTGGGATTCTTTGGGCGAGTTCTTGGCGTTGGCTGTTTCTCTTGAAGAAATGGGTATTAAAGAGAATAACCCGCGTGCGAAACTGCTTGCAAAAACGCTAGATGCTGCAACTGGTAAATTGCTGGACAATGACAAGTCTCCATCACGTCGTACTGGCGAGCTGGACAACCGTGGCAGCCACTTCTACTTGGCTAAATTCTGGTCTGAAGAACTTGCTGCGCAAGATGAAGATACAGAATTGAAAGCGAAATTTGCTCCGATTGCTCAAGCTTTAGCTGAAAATGAAGAGAAGATTGTAGCTGAGTTGAACGAAGTTCAAGGTAAGCCTGCAGACATCGGTGGTTACTATGCGGTAGATCCGGCGAAAGTAAATGCCGTGATGCGCCCGAGTGCAACATTGAACCAGATCATTGGATCGCTACAAGCTTAAGTACAAGCTGTGCTGATCTTCGGGTCAGTCAAGTGAGATAAGAACCGGTGCTTAGGCGCCGGTTTTTTGTTTTTTATTTCTAAATTTTAATAAGATGAGTATTCAAGCTGTTAAAGAATAATTGAAAAATATCTTTTCAATACAACATGCTGTTAGCAAAAATCTGCCAAAAATTGATTTTAAAAATATTTTTACTTTGGCCATGTTGATTTAAAAAACCTGCATTACACTGAACCTACCTGCTCTCATTTCATTGAGGATATTGTCATGAGTCATGCATTTATACAGTCAACTTTCACAGGCCCAGTTGATATTATAGGGGATATTCATGGAGAGATTGAGGCACTGGATCGTTTGCTGCACGTGTTGGGCTATGATGAGGAGGGGAATCAAGCAGAACAGCGCAGGCTGATCTTTGTCGGAGATTTATGTGACCGTGGTCCGGATAGCGTGGCGGTACTCAAACGGGTTAAATGCTTGGTAGAAGCGGGTCGGGCACAATGCGTCTTGGGAAACCATGAAATTAATCTACTCACTGATACGTTTAGAGAGGGGAATGGCTGGTTCTTTGGCTCAGCGCATCAGGATGATTTTAAAGCTTTTGATTCCGTTCCAGCATCCGAAGGACATCGAAGATGGATTCTGGACTTTCTAAACAGCCTGCCTCTGGTTTTAGACGCGCCGCATTTAAGAGTGGTACATGCCTGTTGGGATCAACGCTCGGTTGATCAGTTGCGATCATCTTCTTTTTACTCACTGCGTCAGGCTTATGAGTATTTCCTGGAGCAAACTGCGCTTGAGCTACAGGCTCTGGGAATAAGTGAACAGATTCAGGCAGAACAGCAGCAATATCAGGGGCAATTGAAGGACCCCACTGCAACCATTCCGTTATTAAAATCTCTTGCAGAAAAAGAGTGGCGCGACCAGATGCAGAATCCGATCCGAACCTTGAGTTCAGGTGCGGAAAAAATTGCCCAGAAACCGGTTTATGCCGGCGGGCGCTGGCGTATGATCGACCGTCTGGCGTGGTGGGAGAACTATGCAGATAGAGTACCAGTCGTAATCGGGCATTACTGGCGTAACTTTAAAAGTGCTGAAGAAAAGTCTGGCCTGTTTAAAGATATTGATGCGGTGATGTGGTTCGGGCAGCACAGTAATGTATTCTGTGTTGACTACTCAGTTGGTAAGCGTTATCACGACCGACAGCAGCAGGCTGAGTTCAGTCAACATCTGGGCGCTTTGAGATTGCCGGAACAACGCCTGATCTTTGAAAATGGCAGGCAGTATCAGACGCACAGATAACATAAAAAAGCAGCCTGAAAGACTGCTTTTTTAGTGAAATCAAAAGATTATTCTACTTCAATGATTTCATAATCATGGGTAATTTCGACACCACCGTCAGACAGCATTTTGCTGGCAGAACAATATTTTTCCGCAGACAATTCTACTGCTTTGGCCACTTGCTTGTCTTTAATTCCTTTGCCACTAACCACAAAGTGTAAGTGAATTTTGGTAAATACAGCAGGAATCGTATCAGCACGTTCAGCTTTCAGTTCGCAGCATATATCGCTAATATTCTGACGTGCTTTCTTTAAAATCGTCACAATATCAAAAGAAGCACATCCACCTAAACCGGTTAAAATGAGTTCCATTGGACGCGGGCCACGGTTTTCACCGCCATATTCTGCTGAGCCATCCATGATGATACTATGTCCACTTTGGGTTTTTGCCTCAAAAGCAACATTCTCTAGCCAATGAACACTTGTTTGCATTGCAACTACCTAAAAAAAGCTATAAATTTGTAAAGTAACTGTAACACTAACATAAATTGGGTTGATACGGAATTTCATCCCACTGTGTGATACGTTCACATTAGGTCTTGTGCGATCTATAAATTATCCATATTCGGAACCGTAAGCATGACTTCAAACTTTTCACAATTAAGCACAGACGCACTTTCTCCGGGACAATTACCGGAATCTGTGAAGGCGTTATTAAAACGTGCATATATTAATCGTTATCCGAAACGTACCACGATCGTGGATGCAGGATCAGAATCTAAATCTTTGTATTTAATTCTGAAGGGGTCTGTATCTATCATTCTTCGAGAAGATGATGATCGTGAAATTGTCGTTGCATATTTAAATGCGGGTGACTTTTTTGGGGAAATGGGTTTATTTGAAGCAAATCCACAGCGTACCGCGGAAGTGTGTACTCGTGATGTCTGTGAAATTGCTGAAATTACCTATGACAACTTTCACGAAATTAGCAAGCAATATCCAGACCTGAGTTATGCCGTATTTGCCCAGCTGGTACGCCGTCTGAAAAATACCACACGTAAAGTGACTGATCTGGCATTTATTGATGTGTCTGGCCGTATTGCACGCTGTCTGATTGATCTGTCATCACAGCCTGAAGCAATGATTTTGCCGAATGGCCGTCAGATCCGTATTACCCGCCAGGAAATTGGCCGTATTGTCGGCTGCTCCCGTGAAATGGTCGGTCGTGTCCTGAAAAACCTGGAAGAGCAAGGCATGATTGAAACTGATGGTAAGGCCATTCTGATTTTTGATGCCTCTTTGGAAGAGCCGGAAATCGTGGACACGGACGAGCTTGAAGACGAATAATTCCAAAGACAAAAAAGCAAATCTCCGGATTTGCTTTTTTTATTCCTTTTAAATGCTGTTTTTCTTTAAAATATAACAATTAAGTACAGAATTTTTGGAAAAGGTGATTTAGTCCTTCTTATAATTCCTATAGGTTAGACCTTACTCATATTAATAAACATTTACTTATTCTTAGGATGCGACTATGCAATTTAGACCCTTGGCCGATACTGGAATTTTATTGCCTGAAATCTGTTTGGGTACTATGACCTTTGGTGAGCAAAATACTCAGGACGAGGCATTTCAACAATTAGACTATGCGCTGGATCAGGGATTGTATTTCTGGGATACCGCTGAAATGTACCCGGTGCCGCCAAAGCCAGAAACTCAAGGGGCAACCGAGCAAATCATTGGTAACTGGATTGCCTCACGTGGTCGCCGCGACAAACTGTTTTTAGCTTCGAAAGTTGCTGGGCCTTCACAAGGGGGTAGCCATATTCGTGATGGAAAAACCCGTTTTGTGGCAGATGAAATTGCAGCAGCTATTGACCAGTCACTGGCTCGTTTGCAAACCGATTATATTGACCTGTACCAGCTGCACTGGCCGCAACGGCCGACCAATTTCTTTGGCAAGCTCGGCTATGGCAATGCAGAAGCAGTTGATGATCGTGCAATCACCGATCTGGCTGAAACCCTGAGCGCTTTGCAAGCAGAGATTCAAAAAGGCCGGATCCGTTATATTGGCCTATCTAATGAAACCCCTTGGGGAACGATGAAGTTTTTACATCTGGCAGAAAAGCTCGGCTTAAGTAAATTTGTCAGCGTACAAAATCCTTATAACCTGCTGAACCGTACCTATGAAATTGGCATGTCAGAAATTGCCAAATACGAAGGTGTTGGTTTATTGGCATATTCTCCGCTTGCTTTTGGTTATTTGACCGGTAAATTCCGTAACGGTGCACGTCCAGCTCAGGCACGTGTTACTTTATTCTCACGCTTTAGCCGTTATAGTAATCCACAGAGTGAGTGGGCGACCGAGCAATATGCGCAGCTGGCAGAACAGCATGGCCTGACTTTGACTCAGCTGGCACTTGCATTTATCAAGCAGCAGTTCTTTGTGACCAGTACCATTATTGGTGCGACCAATCTGGATCAGCTAAAAGAAAACATTCAGGCTTTTGAAATTGAACTGTCCGAAGAGGTGTTGCAAGGCATTGATGCCATTCATCGTCAGCAGCCAAACCCTGCACCTTAAAACTCCTATTTTTAAATACCCTCATCATGAGGGTATTTTTTATCTGCTTCTAACTGCCATTGCATAGAAATTATTTTAATTCATACTCTTGAAATCAAATGTTGCTATACCGATATTAATACTAAGATCTATCTACTTTAATATTTTAAGTTTTTGAAAAATATACGAAAAAATATTTGAAATTCTCTGCTGAGCACCCATATACCAATCAAGTGAAAAAATTGTTGTGAGGAATAACAAGAATGCGTTTTGAGAAATTTACCAATCGCCTGCAGCAAACCCTCTCCGATGCACAGTCTCTGGCAATGAGCAAAGATCATGCTTCTATTGACGGGATTCATATCTTGGCCGCCTTGATGGAAGAAGCATCGAATGCCAGTCTGCTACAACAGGCGGGGGCGAACCTGCCTGAATTGAAAAGCAAAATACAGACAGCCTTGAATGATACAGCCAAGCTCGGCAATCCTTCTGCTGATATTAATATCAGTCAGGAAGCAGCCAGAATGCTGCATCTGGCCGACAGTTTTGCCCAAAAAGCCGGTGATGAGTTTCTCTCAACCGACTGGGTATTATTGGCACTGGCAGAAACAGGTACAACCAAAACTCTATTAAACAGTGCTGGGGTGCAGAAAGACACTTTACAGCAGCTTATTAATCAAATTCGAGGCGATGAAAAAGTCATGAGCAATAATCATGAAGATCAACGGGACTCATTAAATAAATATACGATTGATTTAACTGAACGTGCTTTGGCAGGCAAGCTGGATCCTGTCATTGGCCGTGATGATGAAATTCGTCGTACCATTCAGGTCTTGTCACGCCGTACTAAAAATAACCCGGTACTGATCGGTGAGCCAGGCGTGGGTAAGACTGCGATTGTTGAAGGTCTGGCGCAGCGTATTATTCACGGTGAAGTTCCAGAGGGTTTGAAAGGTAAGCGTGTATTATCTTTAGATTTGGGATCTTTGCTGGCAGGTGCCAAATATCGAGGTGAATTTGAGGAGCGTCTAAAAGCGGTTCTGAAAGATCTTGCCAAACATGAAGGCGAAATCATCCTGTTTATTGATGAGCTGCACACCCTGGTAGGTGCCGGTAAGGGTGATGGTGCAATGGATGCCGGGAATATGCTGAAACCTGCGCTGGCACGTGGTGAGCTGCGCTGCGTGGGTGCAACCACTCTGGATGAGTACCGTCAGTACATTGAAAAAGACGCTGCCCTGGAGCGCCGTTTCCAGAAAGTGCTGGTCGATGAACCTAGTGTGGAAGATACCATTGCAATTCTGCGTGGTCTGAAAGACCGTTATGCCACACACCACGGGGTACAGATTTTAGACTCGGCGATTATTGCTGCGGCGAAAATGTCACATCGTTATATTACGGATCGTCAGTTACCCGATAAAGCCATTGACCTGATTGATGAAGCGGCATCACGGATTAAAATGGAGCTGGACTCTAAACCTGAAGCGCTGGATAAGCTTGAACGCCGTTTGATTCAGCTGAAAATGCAGCTTGAGGCTGTGAAAAAAGATGAGGATAGTGGCGCGAAAGCCGAGATCCAGCATCTGACCCAACAGATTGAAACGGTCGAGAAAGAATATAGCGAACTTGAAGAGGTCTGGCGTGCAGACAAGGCGCTGGTGGCCGGAAATAAAGACATTCAGGTCAAACTGGATCAGGCGCGTATTGCCCTTGATAAGGCTCAGCGTGAGGGTGATCTGGCAGAAGCAGCGCGTTATCAATATGGTGTTATTCCAGAGTTGCAAAAACAGCTGGAGCGTATCGAAGCTGCTGAAGAGAGTGAAGCACCGAAACTGCTGCGTGACAAAGTGACTGATAATGAAATTGCCGAAGTGGTCAGTGCAGCGACCGGTATTCCGGTGGCAAAAATGCTGCAAGGTGAGCGCGACAAGTTACTGCATATGGAAGAATTCCTGCACAATCGTGTGGTTGGACAGGACGAAGCTGTGATTGCTGTGTCTAATGCAGTCCGTCGTTCACGTGCTGGCCTGTCTGATCCGAACCGTCCGAGTGGTTCATTCCTGTTCCTCGGACCAACGGGTGTCGGTAAAACTGAGCTGACCAAAGCGCTGGCCAACTTCCTGTTTGACAGTGACGATGCCATGATCCGGATTGATATGTCCGAATTTATGGAAAAACACTCGGTCAGCCGTTTGGTCGGTGCACCTCCGGGCTATGTGGGCTATGAAGAAGGTGGAGTATTGACTGAAGCCGTACGCCGTAAACCCTATAGCGTGGTGCTGTTCGATGAGGTCGAAAAAGCACATCCGGATGTATTTAACATTCTGCTACAGGTGCTGGATGATGGCCGTTTGACTGACTCTCAAGGCCGTGTAGTAGATTTTAAAAATACCGTAATTGTGATGACTTCAAACCTGGGTTCACAGGATGTTCGTGAGCTGGGAGAAGGGGCGACCCGTGATGAAGTTCGTAACGTAGTCATGAATGCAGTATCGGAGCATTTCCGTCCAGAATTTATCAACCGTATTGATGAGCTGGTGGTCTTCCACTCGCTGGAAAAAGACCAGATTCGCGGTATTGCCGATATCCAGTTGAACCGCTTGCGTCAGCGTCTGGCAGAACGCGATATGCGTCTGTCGGTCGATGACAGTGCTTTCGATCAGCTGATCGAGGCTGGCTTCGATCCATTGTATGGGGCGCGTCCATTGAAACGTGCCATTCAGCAACGTATTGAAAATAGTCTGGCACAAAGTATTCTTGCGGGGGAATTTAACCCGGGTGATACCATTGTCGTTCGGGCTGAAGGCAATGAGTTGATCTTTGAGAAAATGAAATTGAGCTAAGTTCATTTCCCTTAACATAAAAAACCCCAGCCTAGGCTGGGGTTTTTTATGTTGTACGAAAATATCGAGTGCTTGATAAATTATACCGCAAGAAGTGCAAGAAGCTGATTTAGGACAATCAGTACAATGTGCCTGTCATGATGTGAAACCGTAACATTCATACCCCGGCGGGCACACTAATGTCGTTTTTAACTTCAGCATGCCTCTTATACGAAAAACAGTTCATTCACTCTGAAATTACATTTGTGGATGGGTAATTTTCCAGGCACGGTGAATTTTCTGGTTACGCTTGAAATCAGGACCAATAGTTTCATGGGTAATTTCTTCCACATCAAACAGACCTTCAATCATCTCATCCATTTCAAAGCCGCGATAGTTATTGGAGAAATACAGGGTTCCATCAGTGGTCAAACGGTTCATGGCACGCTTGATCAATGAAATATGGTCACGCTGCACATCGAAAGTACCGTAGAATTTCTTTGAGTTGGAGAAAGTTGGCGGATCGATAAAAATCAGTTCATATTGCTCATGACCTTCTTTTAACCATTCAAAACAGTCAGAGGCAAAGAACTGATGCTGCTGGTCAGCATGATCCACGGTGAGGCCATTCAGTACGAAATTTTCCTTTGACCAGTTCAGGTAAGTATTGGATAAATCCACGCTGGTGGTACTGGCTGCACCGCCCAAAGCCGCATGTAAGCTCGCCGTCGAGGTATAGCTGTACAGATTCAGGAAGTGCTTGCCTTTGGCTTCTTTGGCAATACGTAAACGGATTTGGCGGTGATCCAGGAACAGGCCAGTATCCAGATAATCCGTCAGGTTAACCAGAATTTTAGCCTGACCTTCCTGTACGATAAAGCGTTTAGATGCCGTACTTTGCTTGGTGTACTGGTTTTTACCTTCCTGACGGGCACGGGTCTTGATAAAGATTGCATCACGGTTCAGACCCGTGACAGCACGAATCGCCTGTAAAGCCAGATTGAAACGTTTTTTCGCTTTTTCAGGATCAATTTTTTTCGGTGGTGCATATTCCTGAACGTGTAAGCGCTCGCCATACAGGTCTACCGCGACATTAAAATCTGGCAGGTCGGCATCGTATAGGCGCAAACAGTGGACATTTTCTTTAACCGCCCATTTTTTCAGGGTTTGCATGTTTTTGGTCAGACGGTTGGCAAACTCCATAGCACCTTCGATTGGCTCAAACTGTTGTGGCTGCCAGCCTTCTAAAAATGGACGCACTACTGTGGCTGGTTTGACTGTACCGAAACGGATATAAATGGGTAATTTACCATTCATCAAACGCAGGATTTGCGGCTCATTAAAGGCCAGTACGTCGGCCTGTTCGACCTGTGCTGCAATGACTGCGGCTTTCTGATTCGGGAAGTTTTTCTGTAACAGGTTGGATAAACCCAGATACAAGGCACGGTTCGAGGCCTTATCACCCAGACGCTCACCATAAGGAGGATTGGTTACGAAGAAGACTTTCTTGCCTTCTGCCTGGAAATCTGGCCAGTCTGACAGGGTGCGCTCTTCAATGAGAATCCGATCCAGTAAGCCTTCAAAGCCCGCAGCAATAATATTCTGGCGAGTGGCTTTAATGGCTTCCCAGTCCGCATCAAAGGCATAAAATTTTGGTAGCGGATTTTCGAGTGCAGTTTGATGGCGCTCGGCAGCTTCGGCCTTAAGGGCCATCCACAGCTCATGGTCATGACCACTCCAGCCATTGAAGCCGAAACGGCGGACCAGACCAGGCGCACGGTCGGTGAGAATCATCAAGGATTCAATAATAAAAGTACCTGAACCACACATCGGATCGACGATAAGGTCTGGGTTGAGCGCTTTTAAGCCACCTTTTTGCAAAATCGCAGCTGCCAGGTTTTCCTTGATCGGGGCATCCGTCATGAAACGGCGGTAACCGCGTTTATGTAAAGAGTCGCCAGACAGATCCAGGCAATAAGTATGTTCTTTCTTGCCCGCCAGAATATACATGGTGATTTCCGGGGCTTTGGTATCAATACTTGGGCGCTTGCCGACCGCTTCCATAAAGGAATCAACCACACCATCTTTGGCGCGCAAAGTGGCGAACTGGGTATTGACCTTGATGTCACGCTCTACATGCAGACGGATAGCAAAGGTACTTTGTGGGGCAAAAATCAGTGACCAGTCAAAACTGATGGCGCCCTCATACAGCTCTTCAGCAACATCACGAGCATCATGTGAAAATTCAATTTCATGGGTGTGGATTGGCATCAGGACACGTGAAGCCAGACGTGACCACATGCAAATACGATACGCATTTTCCAGATTGCCTTTAAAAGTAAGACGTCCTGGAAAACGTTCAATATTCTGAACACCTAAGCCTTGTAATTCTTCTTCTAAGAGGGTTTCGAGTCCATCGGCACAGGTAACCCAATAGGTGCTTAAACGTGAAGAGGTATTCATAAAATAGAGAGACCAAAATAAACAATAAAAAACTCTAGCAAGTTTAACGTATTTTCTGTCTTAAAGCTTTTTAAATTCTGAAAAAGCCGGGTGACTGTTCTTAGAAAAAAGCCGCTCTTCATGGCTTAACTGATGCATGGCGATACATGTTGTCCTGTTTTAACCTGATCAGGCGGTCAAGTAAAGCAGGTGCGGGCAGTTGTTATTGTGCTTGTTTCAATCAATCGGGAGAAGAGATAACAGCTATTGAATAATGTAAAAATAAAATCTTTTCAATTTCTGGTTTATAGCTGTTTAAGGTATATGTCGGGTGAGGGGGAATCAGGGAGCTGGCCTGAAATCGCCGCTAGGTACAGGAATAATTGGCTTGAACAGCATAGACAGCAGAGCCGGAATGACCGCATCTGCTTGAGTGGTTACAAACTATTCTGGATGGATCGCCAGTATCGAGTTAACAATTGAAATAATCGGCCCAGAAGAACTGAGAACTGATAACTTAAATCAGGATAATAGCTCTCGTGTTCAGCTTTTTTCTCACAATATGAGGGCATGGTGCTGAAAAGAAATGAGGGTGGGTGCCCGAGGCTAAAACATTTATTTTTTGTATACAAAGACATTCATATAAAAAGCTGATCGAGATGATCTTATTGAAAAAATATATAGGAATTCAATTTCTATTCTTATTATCAAGATGGTTTTTGTACAACTAAACCGGCATCTAACTATAAAGATTCGCCAGTTTCTGTATAATACGTTGACTTAACGTATAAGGAATCTCTCATGCACTTGGCGGCATTGCATACACCGAGCCAGATTCAACTCAATAAAGCAGGAAATCTTAAACATTTCCTGACCATCGAAGGTCTTTCTAAAGAAACTCTTACAAAAATATTGGACACTGCGTTGTCCTTTTTTAATGACCAAAATCAGCTAATCACCAACAATTTGCTTGAAGGCAAGACGGTGATGAACCTTTTCTTTGAGAATTCTACGCGTACGCGTACGACCTTTGAGGCGGCAGCCAAGCGTCTGTCGGCTAACGTGCTCAATATCGACATTGCGCGTTCCAGTACATCTAAGGGTGAAACCTTGCGTGATACTTTGTGGAACCTTGAAGCGATGGCAACGGATATTTTCGTGGTGCGTCATTCTTCTTCAGGTGCAGCACATTTTATTGCCAAAGATGTGTGTCCAAATGTCGCGATTATCAATGCTGGAGATGGTCGTCATGCCCATCCGACGCAGGCTATGCTGGATATGCTGACTATTCGCCGCGAGACCAACAAGAAATTTGAAGATATGTCGATTGCGATTATTGGCGATATTAAACACTCACGGGTAGCCCGTTCAGATGTGGCTGCATTACAAACGCTGGGTTGTAAAGATATTCGCGTAATTGCACCGAATACCTTGCTGCCTTATGGTTTCGAAGATTATGGTGAAGGTGTTTGCCTGTTCAATAAGATGGAGGCCGGCATCAAAGACTGTGACGTGATTATTACCTTGCGCATTCAGAATGAGCGGATTGATTCACCGGCTCTGTCTTCTCAGGCTGAATTCTACAAAATGTACGGTCTGAACAAAGAACGTTTAGCCCTGGCCAAGCCGGACTGTATCGTCATGCATCCAGGGCCGATGAACCGTGGTGTGGAAATTGATTCCAGTATTGCAGACGGTCCGCAATCCGTGATTTTAAATCAGGTTACCAACGGGATTGCCGTGCGTATGGCGGTATTAGCGCTGGCGATGCAAGGCCAGTTGCAGGAGCAGGGTTTGATTGAAGCGCTTGCGGTATAAGGAATAAGTCATGACTATAGTAAAAATTGAAAATGTCCGTGTTCTTGATCCGATTCAAAACACTGATACCGTAGAAACCGTCTATCTGCAAAATGGCAAGCGCATTGCAGCAAGCGAAAATGTTTCAGAAACCCTGGATGGACAAGGCAAATGGCTGATGCCAACCATGGTGGACTTGTGTGCACGTTTACGTGAGCCAGGCCAGCAGCAACATGGAACGCTGAAATCTGAAGGCAAGGCCGCTCGTGCAAACGGGATTTTACACGTATTCACCCCACCAGATTCAAAGCCCATCGTACAAGACAATGGCGCACTGATTCATGGTCTGGTTGAAAAGGCCATGCTAGATGGCGGCATCTATCTGCAGGTGATTGGTGCACAAACTCAAGGGCTGCAAGGTAATCAGCCGGCCAATATGGCAGGTTTGAAAAAGGGTGGCTGTACAGCCGTTTCCAATGCAAATGCAGCCTTTGCCAATGATGATGTTGTTCTGCGCACTCTGGAATATGCCGCAGGTTTGGACCTGACAGTGGTGTTCTATGCAGAAGAGCCGCAAATTGCCAAAGATGGCTGTGTGCATGAAGGCTTTATTGCTTCACGCCAGGGCTTGCCTATGATTCCGGTGCTGGCAGAAACAGTCGCCATTGCCAAGTATCTGCTGATGATTGAAGCTACAAAGGTACATGCTCACTTTGGTTTACTGTCTTGCGGTGCATCGGTAGAACTGATTCGTGCTGCCAAAGAAAAAGGCTTGCCGGTGACCTGTGATGTGGCAATGCATCAGTTACATCTGACAGATCAGCTGATTGATGGCTTTAACTCGATTGCTCATGTGCGTCCACCGCTTCGTTCTGAGCACGATAAGGAACTATTGCGTCAGGGCGTGAAATCAGGTGTGATTGATGCGATCTGTACCCATCATGAACCGCTGAGCAGCTCTGCGAAGATGGCACCATTTGCAGAAACACAGCCAGGTTTTACTGCCTTTGATACCTATATTCCGTTTGGGATTCAATTGGTGAATGAAGGCCTGTTTACACCGCTAGAATGGGTTGAAAAAGTTACCATTGCACCCGCCAAAGTTGCCCATATGCTTGAGCGCTGGAAAAAGGAAGCCGGCTGGGTGCTGGTAGATCCTCAACATGAATGGACGCTCAGCAAAGACACCATCGTATCTCAAGGTAAAAATACGCCCCTGATCCAGCAACAGGTAAAAGGAAAAGTGGTGCAGAGCTTTATTGCTGTATAAATATTGCCGAGTTAGAGCTTGGATGGAGATTTAAAAAGTCAGCTTCGGCTGGCTTTTTAAATGACTGGATAAAAATTACTGATAAAAATAGCTCACGATAAATCGTGAAGCTTTATGATATTAATACAATTATTTACATTTATAAGGGGACCACTGGATACACTGGTTGAGAATATTACACATTAAAAAAGACATAAAAATATAAAAGGATCGAAAGGATGAATATAGATCTCATTGAAAAGCTCAAAAGTGAAGTTAGTGCGATTGTTTTGCAGGGTGAAACCGAACATTTATATGCAAAAGATCAGGCATTGGTTCAGTTCTATCCGATACTTTTAAGTATTTTACGGGCCCGCCCCGCCTGGATTGATAGCTTAAGCCAGCAGTTAAATCCAAAAGTTGATGAATTATTCAATACCAACCCGGCCCTAAAACAACAGTTTTTTGACCAGCTGGCTGTGGATGCTCCGCAAGCTGAAATAGAAAAAACCTTGAATAAATCAATTGTTCCAACCATTAGTTTTTTACAGACTGAAGCTGGAGCACCCAGAGCTGAAGCGGTCAGTTATTTACTGGAAATGTATGCGGATTTAATTGAAAGGGCTTTACCGGCATGGGCCAAGCCATTTCTGGCTTCCTTAGGGGTTTCTACGCTAGCCGCACAGAGCTTGAATCAGGCACCTATACTGGAGGCGGAACATGTGGCAGAGGTTCGGGAGGAAAAGAAAAAAGCCGCCTTGCTATGGCCTTTTATTGTTTTCGTGATTATTGCCGCTATTATTTTATTTTTCTTTCGCGGCTGCATGCGTGAAGATGATCCTGAAGTAGGTCTGGATGGTCAGATTCCTGCCAGTGAGGCTGCTGTTGCCCAGCCTGCGGCATTACAGCTGAGTACAGGCAGCAATGGTGAGCTGGTCAGCTGTCAGTTGCAACTCAACAATCCGCAATACATGCAAATTCTGCAAGACGAGATCAAGCAGATCTTTAATTATAATATTGGTTGTGGTGCACTTAGCAGTGACGTCTATCATTCGGAATTTATTGATCAGGATACCATTCCGACTGTGTTGAGAACAATCCAGGGAATGCCAAATGTATCACTCGACTGGATTGGCAAGCAGGTTTCGGTTCGTGCAGCAAGCAATGCAGAAGCCGAGCGTCTGGCAGCACAAATTCGTAGTCTGGCCAAAAATGTCACTGTGGTTACCCAACAGCCGCTCAATAGAAGCGATGTGATTAATACTGCTAACAACGAAGCAGAACAAGCCTTGGCCAGTATCAAGACCGATAATGTTAAAGCACTGGATGTGGCGACTGCACTGAATTTACAGATCATCAATTTTGATACCGCATCGACTGAAGTTCCAGAGGTCAATAAACTGGTGCTGGATCAAGCTGCTGCATTATTGCAACGAGCGCCTCATGTGCAGTTGATCGTGAAGGGCCATACCGATGCTGAAGGAAGTACCGCAGTAAATGAAACGCTTTCTTTACGACGCGCTCAAGCGATTGTGACTTATCTGGTTCAGAAGGGAGTAGATCCTGCTCAACTGCGCGCAATGGGGATGGGACAGGAACAGCCTGTTGAAACGAATGCAACGCGTGCCGGGCAATTTCAGAACCGTCGCGTGGCTTTTGAGGTTGTGAATACCGAAACGGGAGTTGTACGTGGAGTAGATGCTGAAGGTGTGGTTGAGAAGACAGCCAATTAAGAGCGTGGCCTAAACGAAAAAGGACGAATTTTCGTCCTTTTTTAGCCCTGAGAGTTGCATTTGAAATGCCATCCTATGTTATTGCCATACTACCTGACTCGGACTTTTAAAGCCGAGTCTTTTTCTTGGGTAATGATTCAAACCTTGAGTGATTTCTGAGAGATATTCATCTATCTAGGTATTTAACCACTGTCTTTTTAATTTATTGCCTGATTAAAATCGGCTTAAGCAGACTGATGCTGGTCTGGCAGATGTCCTCTGTCTTAGGTGAGCTACATTTTTAGCCATACATAACCGGTCTTGCGATCAACACTCGAGATCAATAATGGTTGATGGTCCTTACCAAGCACTGTATCTATTTTTAGATCATCAAAGCGACTTCGCTGTTTAATTTCAATAGGTCTGTTATGCAGGCTTTGACGATTACGTAGCTGAGCACGGGTTGCAGGAGAGCTGTATTTTCTGTTTCTTTGATTTCTCAAACGTAGGAGGGGGAAGAGTGTACCGCCCTTATTTTTATCTTGTCGGACGAAGTTCAAGACCAGAGCTGACATAGGCCTACATTTCATCATGGATTATTTAGGATTTCAAATATGACATCTTTGCGCTAATTTATAGGCCTGCTTGGCAGAACAATCACTTCTTGCTCGATTGCCTGTAATTTCCCTAGCAATCGTTGAAGACAAGCGTTGCAATCTTTAAGCGATATGCTGTTTAGAAAAACCTTCACTTAACAAGGTATACATCTGGTGTCTTTCTTCTTGGGCAAGGAGGAGTATAGGTCATGATGCAATTTTGACTTTGGTTGGTCGGAAGCAGAATGTTCGCTCATCTTACTTCCTTCCAACACTTGAATCTCTGTTGTACTTCTGAGAATCCAAGGTGTGAATTAAGAAAATACCGGCGGACTATAAGTTAAAGTTCGGCCCAGGAACCAGAGCAGGAACAGTACCAAAGGTAGGTGGAAAATTAGCTGGGTAACCGTAAATCCAATCACGTCTTTGGCTTTTAACTTTAAGATGCCCAGCATCGGCAGCATAAAGAAAGGGTTAATCAGATTGGGCAGGGCTTCTGCCGCATTATAAATCTGTACTGACCAGCCCAGATGCACTTTCAGGTCATGTGCGGCCTGCATCACATAGGGTGCTTCAATAATCCATTTGCCGCCACCAGATGGAATAAAGAAGCCCAGAATCGCTGAATAGAGTCCCATCACGATGGCAAAGGTTTCCTGAGAAGCAATGGAAACGAAAAATTCGGCAATATAATGTGACAGCGACAGATCGGCCGGGTTCAGCGCATTGGTCATCATAAAGGCAATACTGCCATACAGCGGAAATTGGATCAGTACCCCTGAAATAGCCGGAACAGCCTTGGAAACTGCATTTAAAAAATTGCGAGGTGTACCGTGCAAGGCCACGCCCAAAATCAGGAAAATAAAGTTATAGGTATTTAAGCTGGAAATGGCCAGAATCGGATTGCTTTTGGAAAATTCGTTAAACATCCAGACTGCACCCAGAATTACAATCAGAATACTCAAAATCGGTGAATTTTCCAGCCAGTCCCCCGGTCTTTTTTCAGCAGATACTTGCGGTTTTTCTTCTTCAATCTGAATCGGGAAGTGCTCAATGGTTTTAATGTCAGACCCTTTAGGTGCTGACCAGTAAGCAATCGCAATTGAAGCCACAATCAGTACCGCCGTCATGATCATGGATTGCGGCAAGAAAATAGTCTCGGTAAACGGAATGACACCAGTCAGGTTATAAATTGGCTCAGGCAGACTGGATTTATTGGCCTGTAACTGGGCTGCTGAGGAACTGATGCCGAGCGCCCAGGTGGCTCCCATCCCGATAATCG